>JAJFFL010000150.1 GCA_021776705.1 Alphaproteobacteria bacterium | reverse complement strand
GGCTTGAACACCACCACCCGGCGCGGTTCGATACGAACCGTCACCTTGGTTTTCGGGTTGCGGCCCTCGCGCGCGCCCTTGTCGCGCACCTCGAAGCCGCCGAACGAGGATAGCTTGACGTTCTTGCCGTTCGCGAGTTCGGCGCACATCAGGTCGAAGACGCTGGTCACCAGATCAGCCGAATCCTGGCGCGACAAACCGAGCTCCTTGTAAACCGCTTCGGTCAGATCAGCTCGCGTGAGCGTATTGTCGGACATGTTCCACTCCGTTCAAAAACGGGCAAGCGCCGCGCCCCACGTCAGGCCGCCGCCCATGGCTTCCATCAGCACCAAGTCGCCGCTCTTGATCCGCCCGTCGCGCACGGCTTCGTCAAGCGCCAGCGGCACCGACGCCGCCGACGTGTTGCCATGCCGCGACACCGTCGTCACCACCTTGGACTCATCTATTCCCAAGCGCTTGGCCACCGCCTCGAGAATCCGCTGGTTGGCTTGGTGCGGCACGAACCAGTCGACATCCGCGATGTCGACGCTCGCGCCTTCGGCGACGCGCTCGATCGCCTCGGCGATGTTCCTGACCGCGTGGCGGAAGACTTGGTTGCCGACCATGCGTAGGTGGCCGACGGTTTTGGTCGAGGACGGGCCGCCATCGACATAGAGGAGGTCCACGTAGCGGCCGTCGGATCTCAGGTAGGAGCCGAGAACGCCCCGCTCGCCGGCTTCGGCCGTCGGCACGCCTTTGAGCACGACGGCGCCGGCCCCGTCGCCGAACAAGACGCACGTCGAACGATCGCTCCAATCGAGTATGCGCGAAAAGGTTTCGGCGCCGATCACCAGCGCCGCCTTGGATTGCCCGCGGGCGATGAAATTGTCGGCCGTCGACAAGGCGTAGACAAAACCCGTGCACACCGCCTGAATGTCAAAAGCGGCCCCGCGCGTGACCCCGAGCTTGGCTTGAACGATCGCCGCGGTGGCGGGAAACGTCATGTCGGGCGTCGCCGTGGCGACCACGATCAAATCGATGTCCTCGGGGCCGACGCCGGCCGCCGCCAGGGCGCGCTTTCCGGCCTCCGCGGCCATCGCCGACGTGGTTTCCCCGTCGGCCGCGACGTGGCGTTCGCGGATGCCCGTGCGATCGCGTATCCATTCGTCGCTGGTGTCGACCATGAGCGACAACTCGTCGTTGCCGAGCACCCGCTCCGGCAAGTAGCCCCCGACGCCGGCGATGACGCTGCGAAAGGCGTCGCTCATCACGAGGCCTCGGCCGGCTGCGGCGCAGGCGCGACCGGAGCGGCGCCGTCCGGCTGGTCGGCGAGGCGTTGCAGGTTCTTGCCGACCTCGTCGCGAAAATCGCTGCGCGCCATTTCGATGGCGATCCGCAACGCGGTGGCGAAGCCGACGCCGTCGGTGCCGCCATGACTCTTCACCACGGCGCCGTTGAGGCCGAGAAACACGCCGCCGTTCACCGATCGCGGGTCCATGCGGTCTTTGAGGCGTTTCAAGGCCCCGCGGCCAAGCATGGCGCCGGCCATGGCCATGGGATCGCTCTTTAGGGCGTCGCGAAGGAATCCGGCGACCAATTTGGCCGTGCCTTCAGCCGTTTTCAGCGCGACATTGCCGGTGAAGCCGTCGGTGACGACCACATCGACGCGCCCGAGGCTTATGTCGTCGCCCTCCACGAAGCCGGCGTAGTTCAAGTCGAGCTTGGCGTCCTTGATCAGCTGAGCGGCGGCTCGAACGACTTCGTTGCCCTTCAGCTCCTCGGTGCCGACATTGAGCAGGCCGACGGCGGGGCGCGCCTGCCCATGAACGGCGCGATGAAACGCTTCGCCCATGATTGCGAATTCCACGAGTTGGCGCGGCGCGCAATCGACGTTGGCGCCGACGTCAAGCACGACGCAATGACCGTCCGGAGTCGGCCAACTGGCGGCGATCGCCGGGCGATGAACGTTGCGCATCATCCGCAGGACGACCTTCGAAATCGCCATCAAAGCGCCGGTGTTGCCCGCGGACACGGCGACGTCCGCCTCCCCGTCCTTCACCGCTGCGACGGCGTTCCACATGCTGGATCCGCGGCTGCGGCGCAGGGCGTCGCTCGGCTTGTCCCCCATAGAGACGTAGGTGGCGGTATGGCGGATCTCACAGACCTCGGCCGCCGCCGGCGTCGCCTCGAGCAACGGGGCGAGTTCTGCTTGGTCCCCGTGAAGGAGAAACCTCGCCGTATCGCCCATTCGGCGGCGGACTTCAGCGACGCCTTCGACCACGCAACCTGGAGCGGCGTCGCCGCCCATGGCGTCGATGGAAATCTTGGCGATGGAATGCATGCTCGGATCCGGCTCGCATCAGCGACGGGGCGTGGCCGCCCGAAGGCGGCGCGGACGATAGCTGATGCGCCTGCGGATGCAAATCGCTTGTATTCTCAAGAGTTCACGTCCGTACGCGCCAGTTCCGCGAGCCGTTTCGGCCACTCCGACAGATCGGCGCGGCCGAGCGCTTCATTCAACGATGTCAGCCGCTTGGCCAGGACTCGCAGCGAGTTCGGCGCCAACTCGTGCGATTCGGCGATATTGCGCGCCAGCGTCACCTCCAGGCCGCCGGCGGACGTGCCCTGAAGCGCTTTTCCATAGGCCAGGGCCCGCCCCGAAAAACGTTCGCCGAGACTTCGGGCGCGCCTGGCGATCGAATGGTCCCCGACGCCGAGCTCGCGCAGGGCGGCGTCCAAGTCTTCGAACATCACCGCCACGAATTCTTGCGCCTCCGCCGCGCGGCCCTGGCGTCGCAGGGCGGCGACCGCGACCGCCGCATGCCCGGTCAGCGACTCGAACCGCCCGTCGATGTCGTCCCGAAACCCGCCTGATCCGAACAATGCCGGACTGCGAGACAGGGCCAGAATGCCGGCGTAGACTTGCGACATGAGCGCTCGCGCCCGGCGGCGCGAGAATAGTCGTTGCAGCATGAAACCGAACCGGCGACCGTAGGTGTCGCTTGAAACTACAGCGTCGCTTGGCTAGGGCAATCCGGCCGCCCGCACAGGAGCACCCGCATGAACGTCCGCCGCGCCGCCCTACTCAGCGTTCTCGCCGCCGCCGCGGCCGCTTCCGCCTGCACCCCTGTGGTGCGGCGCCACGGCTTCGTTCCCGAAACCGCGCCTTTGTCGGAGATCACGCCGAATGACGACAACAAGGCGACGGTGCTGTCGAAGTACGGCAACCCGTCGACTCACGGAACGTTTGAACAGGACACTTGGTACTACATCACCGACGTTCGCGAGCAGCTTGGATACTTGCGGCCGGAATCGAGCGCGCGGGCGGTGTACGCGGTGAAATTCGACCCCTCGGGCGTCGTGACCGAGGTGATCAACTACGACCTCGAAGACGCGCGGCAAGTCAATTTGGTCGACCGGAAGACGCCGACACGCGGTCGCGAACTGACGATCCTGGAACAATTGCTCGGCAACGTCGGCCGTCTGCCCGCCGATCAACTCGATCAAGAAAACCTTCCGGGCGGCGCCGGCGGACCGCGGCGGAACTGAACCGCGACGCGAGCACCGCAATCGCCAAGAAAAAACGCCCCGGCCGAGGCCAGGGCGTTTCTCATTGCTGATTGCCGAACGCTTTAATGCGCGAGCACCGCAAGCATCAGCAAGGCGACGATGTTGGTGATCTTGATCATCGGGTTCACCGCCGGGCCGGCCGTGTCCTTGTAGGGATCGCCGACCGTGTCGCCGGTCACGGCGGCCTTGTGGGCTTCTGAGCCCTTGCCGCCGTGATTGCCGTCTTCGATGAATTTCTTGGCGTTGTCCCACGCCCCGCCGCCGGCGGTCATCGAAATGGCCACGAACAAGCCGGTGACGATAACGCCGAGAAGCATCGCTCCCACGGCGGCCAACGCCTGCGCCTTGTCGGCGATCAACATGATGACGCCGAACAAGACGATCGGCGACAACACCGGCAGCAGCGACGGCACGATCATCTCGCGGATCGCCGCCCGAGTCAGGAGGTCGACTGCGCGGCCGTAGTCGGGCTTCGCCTTGAATTCCATGATTCCCGGGATTTCTTTGAATTGCCGGCGGACTTCCGCCACCACCGCTTCCGCGGCTCGGCCGACGGCCATCATCGACATGCCGCCGAACAGGTACGGCAGCAGGCCGCCGAAGAACAGGCCGACCACGACGTAAGGGTTGGTCAGACCGAAGTCGACGAGCGTCAGGCTGGAACTCGCCGCCGCTTCGGCGCGATCGAAAGTCAGCCCCGCAAAGAACGGAAATTGGCCTGGATCGCCGATGAAGTGCTTCAGGTCCTCGTTGTAGGCGGCGAACAGCACCAGGGCGCCGAGGCCGGCCGAACCGATCGCGTAACCCTTGGTCACCGCTTTCGTGGTGTTGCCGACCGCGTCGAGCGCGTCGGTGGTGCTGCGGACGTCGCCAGGCAGGTCCGCCATTTCGGCGATGCCGCCGGCGTTGTCCGTCACCGGGCCGAACGCGTCGAGCGCCACGACCACGCCGGCGAGCGCCAGCATCGTGGTCACCGAGATGGCGATCCCGAACAAGCCGGCGAGATTGAACGTCACCAAGATGCCGGTGATGATGATGAGCGCCGGGATCGCCGTCGCCTCCATGGACACGGCCAACCCTTGGATGACGTTGGTCCCGTGTCCGGATTCAGACGCCTTCGCGATCGAGCGGACCGGCCGATAGTTGGTGCCGGTGTAGTACTCGGTCACAACCACGATCAAGCCGGTGATGATCAGCCCGACGACGCCGCAGATGAACAAGTTCATTCCGGTGATCGTCGTGCCGCTGCTGGTCACGTAGGAGGAGTCGAATCCGATTGTCATGTGGACTGCGGCGTAGACCACGGGCAGCGACAGGACCGCTGAGGCGATCAAGCCCTTGTAGAGCGCGCCCATGACATTTTTCGATCCCTTCGACAGGCGGACGAAAAACATGCCCACGACCGACGAAAAGATGCAGCCCCCGGCGATGAGCAGCGGCAACATCATGAACGGCGCCGCGCCGTCGACGACATTGCGGAAAAAGATCGAGGCGAGCACCATCGTCGCGACCACGGTCACGGCGTAGGTCTCGAACAAGTCGGCGGCCATGCCGGCGCAGTCGCCGACATTGTCGCCCACATTGTCGGCGATCGTGGCGGCGTTGCGCGGGTCGTCTTCCGGAATGCCCGCTTCAACTTTGCCGACCATGTCGCCGCCGACGTCGGCCCCTTTTGTGAAGATCCCGCCGCCGAGACGCGCGAAAATCGAAATCAACGATGCGCCGAAGCCGAGCGACACCAGAGCGTCGATGACCACGCGATCGGTGGACGCCATGCCGAGGACGCCGACGAGAAAGGCGTAGTAGACGCCGACGCCGAGCAGCGCCAAGCCGGCGACCAGCATCCCAGTCACGGCCCCGGCGCGAAAGGCGATGTTCAAACCTTCCGCGAGCCCTTTTTTCGACGCTTCCGTGGTTCGCATGTTGGCGCGGACAGACACCAGCATGCCGATGAACCCGGCTGCGCCCGACAGCGTTGCTCCGAGGATAAAACCGACCGCCTGATACAGGCCGAGAAGCCCGCCGACGACGACCGCGAGCACCAGCCCGACCAGCGCAATGGTTTGATATTGACGGCGAAGATAGGCGTTCGCGCCTTCTTGGATCGCCGCGCCGATTTCTTGCATGCGTTCATCGCCGGCGCTCGCGTTCAGCAAGGAGCGCGTTTGCCACGCGCCGTATGCGACCGCGAACAGGCCGGCGACGATCACCAACCACATCTGCATGTTCATCTTTGAGAGCCCCGAAAAGCGTTCGTGAGATGCGGCGGAGGCGCGGAATCGCGCTCAGACGCCGTTCGACGCCCCGCCCGGAAGTGTCGCGGACATGCCACAATCCATCCGGTGGCGCAACGTGTTCGAATGAATGGCGGTTGGGGCCGGCTAAAAGACGAATTCACGCTTCGAATCGACGCTCAAGAATTCAATCTGGACGATCTGGTCCGGATCGGTGACCCGAGCGACGCCGCGCCGCAGAACCTCGCGGGCCTTGTCTTCGTCGATCCGGGTGGGGTCGTCCGTTCTCCCGACGGAAACGGCGTGCGCTTCGCGCAGCATGGCGTCGCGCAGGTAGTGAACCCGGTCGCGCAATTTCCAGACGTCGACCCCGTCGGCCATCTGAAGGCGCACGGATACGAACAGGTAATTGAGAAGTCTGCCGTCCTCGAACACCGGCACGGCGAGGGTCGGGACGTCGACCGCACGCGGACCGGCCTCGCCGACCTGCATCGGTTGCGGCTGGTCGTCGCGAATCTCGAAATTCGCGTGAATCTTGTTGCCGGCGCCCTTTTTCCCGCCCGGGCCGCCGTACGCCGGCGACGCCGCGAACGCGGCGGCGGACAAGGCGATCAGGCAAAGGCGAATCCAAGTGCGCATCGCGCCACAATGCCCGCCGGGCGTTAGAAATGCGTGAAGCCGGCGGACTCAATTGGAACGGGGTCGCCGTTTGCGTCGATCAGGACCACACCTTCCCCCGCCTCGACGCGCCCGATCACCGCGGCCCCCACGCCGGCGGCCTCGCAGGCGGAAACGAGCGACTGGGCGCGATCCGGGGCCGCGGACGCCAGTAGTTCATAGTCGTCCCCGGCCCCGCACAGGGCCGCCACCGCCGCCAGACGGTCGGGCTGGTCATCCGCCCATGCCTGGGCTGGAGCGGACAGAGGCACGCGGTCGGCCTCCACGACGATCCGAACCCCGGAACAGGCGGCGATGTGAGCCGCGTCCGCGACCAGACCGTCGGATATGTCGATGCAAGCCCCGGCGTTTTCGGCGACGGCCGCCCCGCAGGACGTTCTCGGCCGCGGCAGGCGATATCGATCAATCAGTTCATCACCGCCGAACAGAACGGCGACGTCGCCGCTCAGAATTTGCAGACCGAGTCCGGCGTCGCCGATGGTGCCGGTCGCGACGAGCCGGTCGCCTGGACGAGCGCCGCGGCGTTTCACGACGCCGTGCGGGCCGGCTCTCCCGAACGCCGTGATGCTGACAGTCAGCGGACCCGGTGAGGCAACCGTGTCGCCGCCCAGCAGGACGATGCCGAACTCGGCCTGATCCACCGCCAATCCGGCGGCGAAGTCATCCCGCTGCTGGCGCCCAGTCGAGGGCGGCCAGGCGACTGACAGAAGATACGCGAACGGCGCCGCGCCCATGGCGGCGAGATCGGACAGATTCACGCGCAGCGCCTTGCGGGCGATCAAATCGTAGGGGTCGTCATCGAGAAAATGCACGCCGGCGACGAGCATGTCGGTGGTGACGACGATGTCGGCCAACGGGCCGGCCTCCGCCAACGCAGCCGCGTCGTCGGCGAGGTCGAACGCGTGCGGCGCCGCGGCGGCGAGAGGGCGAAGCGCACGCCGTATGAAGGAGAATTCGCCTTCGTCAGGCACGGGCCTGGCGCGGCTCCAGAGGCCGCGCCTTGCGGGCCAGCGCGTCGAGCGCGGCGTTGACGAACCCGGCCCCGGCGTCGTCGAGGAACGCGTGGGCGATGTCGACGTATTCGTTGATGGTCGCGGCGGCAGGCACGTCGAGGCGTCGCAAGACCTCGTAGCCGCCGGCGCGAAGAATGGCGCGGGCGGTCGCGTCGAGGCGATCCAGCTTCCAGTTTTTGGCGAGCACCCCTGCAACCGCCTTGTCGACGTCGCCCTGGGCCGCCACGGCGCCGGTAACGAGATCCGCGAAAAAGACCCCGTCTAGGTCCTTGAGATCTTCATCGTCGGGAATGCGATGCTCAAGAAACTCGCGCACGACACCGTCCGCGCCGCGACCTGAAAATTCCAACTGAAACAGCGCCTGGACCGCGGCCATACGGGCGGCTCCCCGGCGTCGCGCGAAGTCGGCTCCGCCGCCGCTCATGCGCCGCCTCCGAACTCGTGCCGCAACGCCAGCATGCGGAGGCACGCTCGGGCCGCGTCGGCGCCCTTGTCGCCGTCGCCGACGCCAGCGCGGGCCCAGGCCTGGTCGCGGTTCTCCACGGTGAGAACGCCGTAGCCGATCGCCAAGCCGCGCCGCACCGACAAGTCCATCAGCGCCCTCGCCGATTCGCCGCAGACGTAGTCGTAGTGCGTCGTCTCGCCGCGAATGACGCAACCGAGCGCGACAAAGCCGTCGAACGCGTCCGCCGCCATGGCGATCGCGCTGGGAATCTCGAACGCGCCCGGCACGGAGACCTCGTGAATTTCGGCGCCGGCTTCGGCCAACGCCAGGCGCGCGCCTCGCACGAGCTCGTCGGCGAGATCCGCGTAAAACCGCGCGACGACAATAAGGATGCGGGGCGAGGCCGCGGTCACGAATTGCTCCCATGTTTGAACGGCCGAAGCTCGACGACGCTGAGTCCGTAGCCGTCGAGACCGACGATTCTTTTCGGCGTGTCGGAAAGGAGGATCATGTCCCGCACCCCGAGGTCCAGCAGGATTTGCGCGCCGACGCCGTATTCGCGCAGCGCGCGTTCCTTCTTTTCGTCACCGTCGGCCTCGCGCGCGCCGAACCTTTCCACCAGGGCCGTCGGGCTGGTTTCGCGAATGAAGACGATGACGCCGCCGCCGGGTTCCTCGCCCACTTCGCGAATGGCGTTTTCAACCAGCGCGGCCCGCGCGCCGGCTTCGCCGATGACGTCGGCGGTGAAATCGACCTTGTGCATGCGCACCAGCGTCGGTTGGTCGCTGCGGACTTTTCCTTTGACCAGCGCCACGTGTTCGCCGCCGTCCAAGGTGTTGCGAAACACCATGAGTTTGAATTCGGCGCCCCAACGGCTGTTGAACGCCGACTCGTGCGCGCGTTCGACGAACCGATCATTTTTCCTTCGGTAAGCGATGAGGTCGGAAATTGCTCCGATCTTCAGCCCATGAAATTGGGCGAAGGCCACGAGGTCGGGCATCCGCGCCATCGTGCCGTCGTCGTTCATGATTTCGCAGAGGACGGCGGCGGGCTGCAGGCCGGCGAGCCGCGCCACGTCGACGGTAGCTTCCGTATGCCCGGCGCGAGTCAGTACGCCGCCTTCCCGCGCGACCAGCGGAAACACGTGGCCCGGCGTGACGATGTCGTCGCGCCCCTTGTCCGGGTTCACCGCCACAGCGATGGTGTGTGCCCGGTCGTGGGCCGAAATGCCGGTCGAGATCCCCTCTTTGGCTTCGATCGAGACCGTGAAGTTGGTGCGGTGGCGGGAGCGATTCTCGCGAGCCATCGGCGGCAAGTCGAGTTCGGCAGC
>JAJFFL010000149.1 GCA_021776705.1 Alphaproteobacteria bacterium | reverse complement strand
GCGACGCGGCCGCCGGCGAAGGCGGCGAACTCGACGGCGCAAGCTTCGTGGTCATCCGTCAGGCCAGCGAAAACGGGCAGCTCTACGGCTCAGTCGCGGCCCGCGACATCGCGGACGTCGTCGGCCAGACCGGGGTCAAGGTGTCGCGCGGTCAAGTCGAGCTCAATCAGGCGATCAAGACCGTCGGCGTGCATCACGTGCCGATCCGTTTGCACCCGGAAGTCGTGGTCACGGTGACCGTCAACGTCGCCCGCACCGCCGACGAGGCCGAACGCCAGGAGCGCGGCGAAAACGTCATCCAGGACCAGGCCGACGAAGACAAGGCCATCGCCGAGGCCCAGGCCGCGGAGTTGTTCGAAGCCGGCGCCGAGCCGGACGAACTCGCCGCCAACGATGACGCCGAGCCGGCGGCCGAGGCCGCGGACGGCGACGCCGCCAAGGCTTGAACCACGGACTGACACGCAGGTGAATCGGCGCGGTTTTCGGACCGCGCCGATTCTCTTTTCCGCCCCAGTTCGAAGCCTTTGATTCCGGAACGAAATCACGACCAGACCAGAACAAAGCCGGAAGATTCAGGCTTTTGTTTACTTGGCGTTAACCCTCATGGCGCGGAGTCGAACCCCGCGCGTCAGACTGTGGAGAAGCCGCCCCGGCCGCACGGCCTTGGGGACGATCGGGCTCCGGCGCGCGAGCCGACGCGATAGACGGAACCCATGCCTGACGGACACGATTTTCGCGACGCCGACGCCGCCGAAGCCCTGCCGCCGCACAACATCGACGCGGAGCAGGCGCTGCTGGGCGCGTTGTTGTTCGACAACGAGACCTACCACCGGGTCTCGGATTTTTTGCGCCCGGACCACTTCTACGACCCGGTCCACGGCCGCATTTTCGAGTCCGCGTCGCGGCTGATCCAACGCGGCGACGTCGCCGACGCCATCACTCTCGCCCCGCTCGGCGAAGCCGACGTAGGCCTCAAGCAGCTCGGAGGCAAGGCCTACCTCGCCGAGCTGATGGCCGGCCATGCGTCGTCCGCGGCCGCCATCGATTACGCCAAGTTCGTCTACGACATGGCCCTGCGCCGCGAACTAATCCGGGTCGGCGGCGACATCGAAAAAGACGCCCAGGAAGACCGCGAGCGCGGCGCGCGCGAGATCATCGAGAGCGCCGAACGCAAGTTGTTCGACCTCGCCGAAACCGGGTCCACGCAGCGCGGATTCGTCACTTTCGCCGACGCCTTGGCCGACTCCATCGAAATGGCCGCGGCGGCCTACGAGCGCGATGGCCATCTGTCGGGGATCGCCACCGGACTCGACGATCTCGACGAGAAACTCGGCGGCTTGCATAAGTCCGATCTGATCATCCTCGCCGGCCGTCCGTCGATGGGCAAAACCTCGCTGGCGACCAACATCGCCTTCAACATCGCCCGAAAATACCGCGCCGAAGCCGACCAAACCGGCGAACGCAGGTCGGTGTCAGGCGGCGTGGTCGGGTTCTTTTCGCTTGAAATGTCCTCTGAGCAGCTCGCCACCCGGATCCTCGCCGAGGCTTCCGGCGTCGCCTCGCACCGCATTCGCCGCGGCGACATCGAGCCGTCGGAATTCGAACAAATCCGCGAAGCCGCTGCCGAGATCGCCGCCTGTCCGTTGCACATCGACGACACCGGCGGCCTGTCCATGTCGGCTCTCGCCGCCCGCGCCCGGCGCCTCAAGCGCACCGTCGGGCTCGACGTCATCGTGGCCGACTATCTGCAGCTCATAACCGCCACCGGCGGCAAAGCCTCCGACAACCGGGTTCAGGAGATCAGCCAGATCACCCAAGGGCTGAAGTCTTTGGCCAAGGAACTCGACATTCCTGTGATCGCCCTCTCACAGCTGTCGCGACAAGTCGAAAACCGGGACGACAAGCGGCCGCAGCTGTCGGATCTGCGCGAGTCCGGCTCGATCGAGCAGGACGCCGACGTCGTCATGTTCGTCTATCGGGAGGCCTACTACGTCTCGCGGCGTGAGCCGAAGTCCAAGGAAGGCACTGAAGAATACGCCGCCTGGCAGGACGAAATGGCCGCCGTGCATGGCAAAGCCGAGGTCATCATCGGCAAGCAGCGCCACGGCCCGATCGGCACGATCGAGTTGGCGTTCGAAGAACGGCTGACGAAATTCTCGAACTTGGCGCGCGAAGGGCGCTATCAAGGGTTGGTCCGACGAGAATCATCACCCGCGCCTGGAATTTGACCGCTCACGACGCCTCGACCCCGACCGCCCTCGCCCGCCCGCGCCTGACCATCGATCTGGACGCGGTCGCGAACAATTGGCGGTTTTTTCAAAGCCACGCCGCGGCCGCGGAAACCGGCGCGGTCGTGAAAGCCGACGCGTACGGCCTGGGCGCGGCGCAGGTCGCGCGCAAACTCGCCGCCGCCGGCTGCCGCACATTCTTCGTCGCCAACGCGGAAGAGGGCGCCGAGGTTCGGGCCGCGGTCGGGGCCGAGGTCGCGATCTACGTCCTCGACGGGATCCTTCCGGGCGAACAGCCTCTGTTTCGCGCCCACGCCCTGCGCCCGGTCCTCAACACCGACTGGCAGATCGATCTGTGGATCCACGCCCGCGCGTCCGGGCCGGCGTCGACCGCCGCCTTGCACGTCGACACCGGCATTCACCGCCTCGGCCTGACGTCCGCCGCGATGTTGAGCGATGCCGACCGCGTGCGCGCGGCGGGGGTCGATCTCGTGATGAGCCATCTGGCCTGCGCCGCGACTCCGGATCATCCGCTCAACGCCGAACAATTGGCGCGGTTCCGCTCAATCGCGGATGCGGCCGTCGCCGCCCTGCCAGGAGTTCGGTTGTCGCTGAGCAATTCCGGCGGGGTTCTGCTTGGCGCGCCATTCCACTTCGATCTCGTGCGGCCCGGCATCGGCCTGTACGGCGGCCAGCCGCACGATCACGGGCGCGCCGCCATCGCGGCCGCGGTCACGCTCGAGGCGCCGATCCTTCAAGTCAGCCGCATTCAGACCGGCGACACCGTCGGCTACGGGGCCGAGCACGAGGCCGTGGCGGCGTGCGACACGGCGACCGTCGCCCTGGGCTACGCCGACGGGTTCTTGCGCATGAGCGGGGGCCGCGGCTATGGGGTGCTGGCCGGCGCCCGAACGCCGATCCTGGGACGCGTCTCCATGGACCTCATCACCGTTGACGTCACGGCCGCACGCCCGCACGCCAAGCCCGGCGCCCTGATCACGTTTCTCGGCGTCGATCCGACCGTCGACGACGCCGCGCGCGCGGCGAAAACCGCAAATTATGAGATTTTGACGCGCCTCGGCCCGCGCTGCGTGCGCCGCCACGTCGGAGAAGCCGGGTGATCAACATCCTTGCGCCTGTCACGCAAATCGGCGCGGCGACGCTGGCGACGCTGCGCGCCGCCGGCGCGGTCGCGATCTTCGGCGGCCGGGCGCTCGCCGCCATGCTGACGCCGCCGTACTTCTTCGGCCAGCTGGCGCGTCAATTGCTGCGCATCGGCTACTTTTCAATCCCGGTCGTCGGCCTCACCGCGATCTTCACCGGGGCCGCCTTGGCGTTGAACATCTACGTCGGCGGCGCGCGCTTCAACGCCGAAGCGTTCGTGCCCAACATCGTCGTGATCGGCATCACGCGGGAGCTGGGTCCGGTGCTCGCCGCCTTGATGCTGGCTGGCCGGGTCTCCGCCGCGATCGCTGCGGAAATCGGCACCATGCGCGTCACCGAACAGCTCGACGCCCTCAATACGCTGTCGACCAATCCGTACAAGTACTTGATCGCGCCGCGCATTCTCGCCGGCGTCATCGCCCTGCCGTTGCTGGTCGCGGTGGCCGACGTCATCGGCGTCATGGGCGGCTTCGTGGTCTCCACCCAGTCGCTGGGCTTCAACGGCGCCGTCTACGTCAAGAACACGCTCGATTTCGTGACCACCGGCGACGTCGTCTCCGGCATCATCAAGGCCGGGGTGTTCGGGTTCCTGCTGACGCTCATGGGCTGCTACCACGGCTTCACGTCGAAGGGCGGCGCCCAGGGCGTCGGCCGGGCGACCACCAACGCCGTGGTGTCGGCGGCGATCCTCATATTCGCGTCGAACTACATGCTCACGACCGTGCTCACGCAGGCGTTCGGGGAATGAGCGCGGCGGCGAAAATCTCGGTCGCCGGCCTGACCAAGTCGTTCGGCGCCAAGCGCGTCCTCGACGGCGTCGACGTCGACGTCGCGCGCGGCGAATCGCTGGTCATCATCGGCGGCTCGGGCACCGGCAAGTCGGTGACCCTGAAGTGCATGCTCGGCCTGATGCGGCCGGACAGGGGGTCGATCAAGATCGACGGAGTCGAGACCGTCGGCGTCTCGCAGCGCGACCGCATGCGGCTGATGACCAAATTCGGCATGCTGTTCCAGGGCGGGGCTCTGTTCGACAGTCTGCCGATTTGGGAGAACGTCGGCTTCCGCCTGCTCTACGCCGACCGCGTCGCCCGCAAGATCGCCCGTGTTCAGGCGATCGAAGCCTTGGAGCGCGTCAACCTCAACGAAAGCGTCGCCGACTTGCGCCCGGCGGAGCTGTCCGGCGGCATGCAAAAACGCGTCGCTCTGGCGCGCGCCGTCGTCGCCAAGCCGGAGATCATCTTCTTCGACGAGCCGACCACCGGCCTCGACCCGATCACCGCCGACGTGATCAACGACCTCATCGTCCATGTCGTCAAAGGCCTCGGCGCCACCGCCGTGTCGATCACCCACGACATGGCCTCGGCGCGCAAGATCGCCGACGACATCGCCATGATCCACGACGGCAAGATCATCTGGCGCGGCGCAGCGGACGCCATCGATCGCTCCGGCGACCCCTACGTCGAGCAATTCATCCACGGCCGCGCGGACGGGCCGATCAAAGTGGATGCTCGACGCGAGCGGGCGTGAGCGCGGAATGATCGAACATCCTGTCCGAATTTGGTGGTCTCGATTTGCGCTACTTCATCCGGGGTGGATCGTCGCCTTGTATTTGGTGGTTGCGTTTGGGCCGACGTTTCCAATCCTGGCTTTGGGCCTGCCAATAATTCTGGTTTCTATTTCTCCTTTTTTCGGTGTCGTGATTCACGAGATTTGGTCTTACTCGGTCACGAGGTTCTGCAATGCTTCCCGCAATCGAAAGTCGATAGCCGAGTCAAGGGCGGCCACGATTGTCTTGATTCTATCCTTGGCCGCACTGGCTCTGTTCAGTTTGTTGGTGATATTCGCAATGACGGGGGGCGAACCGTTGTTGAATCGCAAGTTTTCGTCACTAGCGATTGATCTGGCTCCAGCGACCGCCGTGACGATGCTCATCGCCAACCTTGGGTTCTTTGCCACGCACGCAATTGCGGCTCGAAACCTGGGCCTGGCTAGAGACAAAACCAGATTCAGCGCTCTGCATGCGGTCGGCTACTTCTTTGCAATCGCCTATCTGCCCATTGGAATCTGGTTCTTGCGACCTCTGCTCCTGGAAATCGACGCTCAGCGATAGTTGATCCATGCCTCCATCCACCGCCTTCGTCTGCCAGTCCTGCGGCGCGGTCTCCGCCAAGTGGTCGGGGCGCTGCGAGGCGTGCGGGGAGTGGAACACGGTCGCCGAAGAGACCGTCGCCGCGCCGCTCGGCGGCAAGCCGGCGGCCGGCGGCAAGGCCAGACCGCGCCACGGCAAGGGCCTCGACTTCGTCGATCTCGAGGGCGACGGCGACGTCGTCGACCGCCGACTGCCCACCGGCATCGCCGAATTCGACCGTGTTCTCGGCGGCGGGCTCGTGCCCGGCTCCGCCATCCTCGTCGGCGGCGATCCCGGCATCGGCAAGTCGACCCTCCTGACCCAGGCG
Source organism: Alphaproteobacteria bacterium (assembly GCA_021776705.1). GTDB lineage: Bacteria > Pseudomonadota > Alphaproteobacteria > Caulobacterales > Maricaulaceae > JAJFFL01. Next base: position 6,838 of record JAJFFL010000149.1, on the reverse strand, counting down.
GCCGCGCTGGCGGCGCGCGCCGGAGCGACGGCCGCCTACGTCTCCGGCGAAGAGGCCGTCGATCAGATCCGCGGCCGTGCCAAGCGCCTCGGCCTTTCCGACGCGCCGCTGAAGCTCGCCGCGGAGACCTCTCTCAGCCACATTCTCGAAGGCTTGAAAAAGGAAAAGCCCGACCTCGCCGTCATCGATTCGATCCAGACCCTGTGGTCGGACGCCATCGGGGCTGCGCCCGGGTCGGTCACCCAGGTCCGGGCGTGCGCCCAGGAGCTGGTGCGTTTCGCCAAGAAGCGCGACACCGCGGTGATTCTGGTCGGCCATGTCACCAAGGATGGCCAGATCGCCGGCCCGCGCGTCGTCGAGCACATGGTCGATGCAGTGCTGTATTTTGAAGGCGAGCGCTCGAACCAGTTTCGAATCCTGCGCGGGGTCAAGAACCGGTTCGGCCCCACCGACGAAATCGGCGTTTTCGAGATGCAGGACGGCGGCCTCGCCGAGGTCGCCAACCCCTCCGCCCTGTTCCTGGGAGCGCGCGAAGCCAACGCCTCCGGTTCGGTGGTGTTCGCCGGCATGGAGGGCACGCGGCCGGTCCTGGTCGAAATCCAGGCCCTGGTGGCTCCGTCCGCCCTCGGAACCCCCCGACGGGCCGTCGTGGGGTGGGATTCAGGCCGTCTGGCCATGGTTTTGGCGGTTCTGGAGGCGCGCTGCGGCCTTTCTTTCGCCGGACGCGACGTGTACTTGAATGTTGCCGGAGGCCTGAAGATTGCAGAGCCTGCGGCGGATCTCGCCGTCGCCGCGGCCCTGGTCTCGGCGGCGTTCGACGCGGCGTTGCCGGTCGACCTCGTCGCGTTCGGCGAGGCGAGTCTGTCGGGCGAGGTGCGCCCTGTGGGCCGCGCGGACGCGCGTCTCAAGGAGGCGGCCAAGCTCGGATTCAAGTCGGCGTACGCCCCGGCCGCGGCCGCCGAAGCGTCGCCGGGGGTGGACGTGAAAGGCGTGGCGACTTTGGGCGACCTGGTCGCGCGCATCGAGGCCGCGGCGAAGCAATAGGCGGAGACGACATGCCTGATCTCAACGGTTTCGACATGGCCGTCATCGGCTTGGTCTTCGTCTCCGGCATCATCGCGTTCGCCCGGGGCTTCGTGCGCGAAACCCTGTCGATCGCGGCCTTCATCGCCGCCGTGCTCGCCGCCTTGTGGAGCTACATGCCGCTTCGCGAAGCGGCGCGCGGCGCGATCAACCCGGACTGGCTCGCCGACGCGTTGATCATCGTCGGCATCTTCCTCGCCGTGTACATCGCCGTGACCATGGTCACGAGTTCGATCACCAATTTGATCCACCGCAACGATCGTGTCGGATTTTTCGACCGGTTGATGGGACTTGCGTTCGGCGTCGGCCGCGGCGTCCTGCTCGCGGCGCTGGGGCTGATCGTCTACAACGCCGCCACGCCGCAGGAAAACTGGCCCGCCGGCCTGACCGAAGCCACGACCTACCCGATGATCTACAAGACCGCACGGGCGCTGCAGGCGATCGCTCCGGAAACCGCCTGGGCCGCCACCAACGCGATCCCGCCGATCGAAGCGCGGGCGGGTGAAACCGGGTACGCGGACGGCGACCGGTCGGCGTTGGACCGGCTGACGTCGGAAAACTCAGACTAGGGATGGCGCCCGGCGGTGCGAATCCTTAAGTTCCCGCCAGAAAGCGGGGCCGACTCATGTCCGATGAGATTCACGAAGAATGCGGCGTGTTCGGCGTTTTCGGCGTCGACGACGCGGCGAGCCTGGTCGCCCTGGGGTTGCACGCGTTGCAGCATCGCGGCCAAGAGGGCTGCGGCATCGCGGCGTTCGACGGCCAAATGTTTCACCACGAGCGCCACATGGGCCTCGTCGGCGAGCGTTTCACCGGCGCCGACCTGACCAAGCGCCTGCCCGGCCGCGCCGCCATGGGGCACGTGCGCTACTCGACCTCCGGCGGCTCGATCGCGCAGAACCTTCAGCCGCTCTACGCCGACCTTCAGTCCGGCGGCTTCGCGATCGCGCACAACGGCAATCTCACCAACGCCCGCACCCTTCGAGAGGACCTGGTCGCCGAGGGCCGCATCTTTCACTCCGTGTCCGACACCGAAGTGGTTTTGCACCTGATCGCGAAGTCGACTCGAAACACCACCGTCGAACGCTTCATCGACGCCTTGGATCAGATTGAAGGCGGCTACGCGCTCGTCGCCCTCACCAACAAGAAGCTGATGGCCGCCCGCGACCCGCTCGGCATTCGTCCTTTGGTGCTCGGGCAGCTCGGCGATCACTTCGTCGTCACGTCGGAGTCGTGCGCCCTGGACATGATCGGCGCCGTGTTCGTGCGCGACGTGCGGCCCGGCGAAGTGCTGGTCATCGACTCCGACGGGCTGCGCTCTTACTCGCGGGTGCCTGAGCGCCGGCCGCGCACCTGCGCGTTCGAATACATCTACTTCGCCCGTCCCGACTCGGTGATCGACCAGATCGGCGTCTACGAGAGCCGCAAGCGCATGGGCCGCATCCTCGCCGAAGAGCACGGCGCGGACGCCGACATCGTGGTGCCGGTGCCGGACTCCGGCGTCCCCGCGGCGATCGGTTTCGCGGAAGCTTCCGGCATGGCGTTCGAACTCGGCATCATCCGGTCGCACTTCGTCGGCCGGACGTTCATCCAGCCCAGCCAAGAGATCCGGGACATGGGCGTGCGCATGAAGCACCGCGCGAACGCCTCGGTGCTGAAAGGCAAACGCGTCGTCCTGGTCGACGACTCCATCGTCCGCGGCACGACCTCGCGGAAGATCGTCCGCATGGTCCGTGAGGCCGGGGCGACCGAGGTTCACTTCCGGTCGGCGAGCCCGCCGATCAAGTGGCCCGACTTCTACGGCATCGACATGCCTGAGCGCGACAAGCTCATCGCGGCCCGCCTCGACGACTTCGGCAAGATCGCCGACGAGCTCGCCGCCGACAGCGTCGACTACATTTCCGTCGACGGCCTGTACCGCGCGATCACCGGCCAACCGCGCAACGACAAGGCGCCGGCGCTGACCGATCACTACTTCACCGGCGACTACCCCACTCCGCTGGTCGATTTCGACCGCGGTCTCGCCGACAAAGAACGCCAGCTTTCGTTTCTGGACGTCGCCTGATGCCTGACGGCCGTCAGACGAACCGCGTCACCTTGGTGACGGGGGCCTCGCGCGGAATCGGCCGCGCGGTCGCTCTCGGCGTGGCCCGCGAAGGCGGCCACGTGATCGCTTTGGCGCGCACCCAGGGCGCTCTGGAGGAGCTGGACGACGCGATACGCGGCCTCGGCGGCGCCGCCTCGCTGATCGTCGCCGACGTCGCCGACGGCGACGCCGTCGATCGGCTTGCGCCGGCCTTGGCCGAGCGATGGGGCCGACTCGACGGCCTGGTCGGCAACGCCGCCGTGCTCGGGCCGTTGTCGCCGCTCAGCCACATCGCGCCGAAAGACTGGGACCAGGTCCTGGCCGTCAACGTCACCGCGAACTTCCGGCTGCTGCGGGCGCTCGACTTTCTGCTCCGGAAATCCCCGGCCGGACGGGCGGTGTTCGTGACCTCGCGTGCGGCGGATAAGCCCCGGGCATACTGGGCCGCTTATGCGGCTTCAAAAGGCGCTCTCAACGCTCTCGTTTCCGCTTACGCCGCTGAAATGGACAAGACGCCCGTTCGCGCCAACCTCTACGACCCCGGCGCCACCCGCACGGCGATGCGCGCGAAGGCGATGCCGGGCGAGGATCCCGCCGGATTGCCCGCGCCCGAGGACGCCGTCGCCGCCATTCTGGACATGCTCGACCCGGCGTGGACGAAAAACGGCGAACGGGTGGTTCAGCGCGAGTTGCGCGCCGCGTCGGCGTAAGGGTTGCGGCCGGCGCGGACGATCAGACGGATCGGCGTGCCGGAGAGTTCGAACGCCTCGCGAATGCCGTTCATCAGGTAGCGCTTGTAGGCTTCCGGCAACTGGTCGGCGCGCGAGCACATCAGGACGAACGTCGGCGGCCGGCTTTTGATCTGCGAGATGTAGCGCGGACGAATGCGTCGACCGTGAACGGCCGGCGGCGGGTGCCGCGACACAGCCTCAGCGAGCCAATCGTTCAAGTCCCGTGTCTTGACCTTGGCGCTCCAGTCGCGGCGCAGCTTCAGGACCGCCGGCATGATTTTATCGACGCCGCGCCCGGTGAACCCCGACACGGTCAGGACCGGCGCGCCCTTGACCTGCGGCAACAGCCGGTCGGCGCGTTCGCGCAGATGCCGGATCAACGCCTGTGGTTCCTCGACCAGGTCCCACTTCGTGATCAAGAAGATCAGCCCCCGGCCTTCGCGCTCGATCAAATCGGCGATCTGCAGGTCCTGCTTTTCGAACGCGTTGTCGGCGTCCATGACCAGCAGCACGACCTCGGCGAACTTGGCCGCCCGAATGGTGTCGCTGGTGGTCAGGCGCTCGAGCGAATCCGACACCTTGGCGCGCTTGCGCAGCCCGGCGGTGTCGTGAATGCGGACTTCACGGCCGTCGAACTCGAACCGCGCCGCGACCGAGTCGCGCGTCACCCCGGGTTCGGGACCGGTGATCATCCGGTCGTCGTCGAGCAGCGCGTTCACGAGCGTCGACTTGCCGGCGTTGGGTCGGCCGAGGACGGCGAGCCGCACCGGCGCGGCGTCAATATCGGCCGCGCCTTCGACCTCGTCGCCGTCGACGTCCGCGGCGGCGCCCAGCCCGAGCTCGTCGGACACGCTCTTCAACGCCGAATACAGATCCGACACGCCCTCGCCGTGTTCGGCCGACATCGGAATCGGCTCGCCGAGGCCGAGACCGAAAGCTTCGGAGATGCCGACGTCGCCGGCCCGGCTCTCGCACTTGTTGGCGACGAGGATCACCGGCCGCCCCGAACGCCGCACAAGGCCGGCGAAGGTTTCGTCCATCGGCGTGACCCCGGCGCGCGCGTCGATCACGAACACGCAGACGTCGGCGGCCGCGATCGCGGCGTCGGTCTGTTCGCGCATCCGGGTCTCGAGGGTGTCGCCGCTGGCGTCTTCAAATCCGGCGGTGTCGATCAGCACCAGGTCGACGTCGCCGAACCGGGCCGTCGCCTCGCGCCGGTCGCGGGTGACGCCCGGGCGGTCGTGAACGATCGCCAGCTTGCGACCGGCGATGCGGTTGAACAGCGTCGACTTCCCGACGTTGGGACGTCCCACGATCGCAAGTCGCAACGGCATGGGACGCCCCGGCGGCCGGTTCAGCCGCGGTACGCGATAAGTTTCGCGTCGTCGGTCAGAACAAAGATCGTTTCTTGCACGACGATCGGCGGAATGAACACGTCGTCGCCGATCTTGAGTTCGTCCAGCGTCTCGCCGGTCTTGGCCGACAACGACAACATGCGGCCGCGCGAATTGGCGACCAGCAGCCGGTCGCTGACCAGGATCGGGCCGGCCCACGCTATGCGGCCGCGGCGCTTTTCTTCCTTGCGGTACTGCTGCAGCGCGCGAATCCAGATCACCGATCCGGTGAAGCGTTCGATGCAGACGACTTCCGCGTCGTTGGTCAGGATGTAGAGGTAATTGCCGGCCACCCACGGCATGTGGATCGACCCGGCGGGCTGGGCCCAGCCGCGCTGCCCCGTGCGCAGGTCGAAGGCGGCGAGCACGCCCGAGTGGCTGATCGCGTAGACGACGCCGCCGGCGATCACCGGGCTGCCGGCGATGTCGTTCAGCGACGCCAGGGCCGCCGTGCGTCCGGTGCGGGTCAGGGCTTCCGACCACAATTCGCGGCCGTTTTGCACCTGCAGCGCCACGATCTCGCCCGAGGCGAACGGCGCGACGATCACGTCGCCGGCGATCGCCGGCGTCGACGCGGTCAAGATCCGCGCTGGTTCGGACAGGCCTTGGTAGGTCCACAACACCGACCCGCTGTTGGCGTCGAACGCGAACAGCTCGTTGTCGAAGCTGACGGCGAAGACGCGGCCGCCCGACTGGGTCGGCGGCGCGTGCATCGGGCCGCTGGTCGCGGTGCGCCACAGCTCGTCGCCGGTCTCCGCATCCAACGCCGCCACGAAACCGTGGCCGGAGGTCAAGAACACCTTGCCGTCGCCGTAGGCCACGCCGCCGGAGCGGGCTTCCTTGTCGCGGCGGGTCTTGACCTTCAAGCGCGACGACCAGATCCGCGCGCCGTCAGCGATTGCGTAGGCGTTGACCTCGCCGCTGGCGTCGACCGCGAACACTTTGCCCGCGCCGGCCACCGGCGGCGACGCGACGCGGCGCTTGCGCGACGAACCGCTGCCGACGTCGCGCCGCCACACGCGCTGAAAATTCGGGTCGGCCCGAACGTTCTGCACCACGTGGGTCGCGAAGCCGCCTTCGTTGGGCCACTCGTCGTTGACGTAGTCGCCCGGCAAAGTGATCGACACGGCCGCGGCGTCCGGATCCACCTGCAACGACTGCTCGAACGACAAGAACGAAATCCGCTTGTCTTTGTCCGGCGCGTCGGGATCGTCCGTTTCCTTGTTGTCGAATGGGTTCACGGCGCTCGCGGCGCCTCTCACCGACGAACAGCCGGCGCTGAACGCCGACAGCGCCAGGGCGACGGCGAAAACACGAAGGGGGACGATAATCGACATCAACCGGCGGTCTCCTCTTGGGGTTCTTCTGCGGCGGCGGCTTCGGCGGGCGCGTCGTCGGCCGCGTCGGTCGAACTCCCGGCGACGGCCTCCCGCGCGCGGATCAGCGCCAGGGCTTCTTGGGCGCGCCGGGCCGCGCCAGGCGGGGCCTGCGGCGCGAGAGACAACACCGTGTAGTCTTCGCGCGCCTGGCGCAGATCGCCGTCG
>JAJFFL010000148.1 GCA_021776705.1 Alphaproteobacteria bacterium | reverse complement strand
CTGATCGCGCGCCAGATTGGCGTACACGGCGCGGCGCGTGATGGTGATTTCCTCCATGGCGGCCTTCTCGACCGCCGTGGCGCCTCTGACCTCGTCGAGGTAGCCGTTGATGACTTCCCCGATCACGCAGCGCGACTTGGCGTCGTCGACCGTCGACTTCGCGTCTTGCGCCATGGCCGGAACGGCGATCATGGCGACGGCGGCGATGAGGGCGGCGCGGATGAAGTTTTTCATGTTCCGTCCTCCTAGAAGATGTCTTCGTTGTTTTCGATCAGGTCCTCGACTTCCTTGTCGAGCTTGATGCGCACTTCTTGGTCGATCTTGACGTTGAGATTGATCTCGATCGGCTTGTCCGGCGCCTGAATCTTGACCGTCGGCGAACACGATGCGGCGACGGCGGCGAGGGCGGCGACGGCGGCGATCGGCCGGGCGATGTCCCCCATGAGCGTTTCTCCTTCTCCAGGCTGTCCGAACGGTGCGCTCGGGCGGCTGAACGGCGGTTGAACTGACGGACCCTTATTCGGCCTCATTGGCCTCATTTTCGGCTTCATTGAACTGCTTGAGACGGCTGCGCAGATCGATGGCGCTGAAGGCGTTGCGCATGATCTCCTTAAAGTTGCCGGACGTGGTGAGATTAAACACGATCGGGTAGCCGTCATAGACGTCCGGATTTGAGCCTTCGGTTCGGATCTTGAGATCCATGAACTTGTTGACGTCGCCGTCGAGCGTCAGCTGCAATTTTGAATACTCGAAATTCTTCAGCGCGTCGAACGCCAGCTTGGCCGACTCGTTGCCGGCGGCGAGCCCGTCGCCGGCCTCGCCGGTGTAGCTGATTTCGCCCTCGTTGAGCGACGTGAGGACGCCGTTGGCGATGAACACGGACCGGTCGCGGGCTTCGATCGGAAACTTGCCGCTGACGCGCCCGGTGACGTTGAGGTTGGGCGGGCGCACCAGGCCGGCCAAGGCCGCCAGGTCGATGCCCTCGACGTTCATCGTCGCCGCCACGCGCTCCTCGTCCGGCGCGATGACGAACGGCTCCATCGACAACATGCCGCCCGCGAACGGAAACGTCGCTCCGTCGATTCCAACGGCGCCGCCGCCAAGCAGCGACACGAACACCTCGCCGTCCTCCAGCGGCAATCCTGGATCGAAGGACCCGATGCGCACGAGCTGCGCCTCCGCGGTGCGCAGGGCCAGGAGGTCGGCGATTTTGAATTGCGTCGTCAGCCCGGCGACGTGGCCGGAATTGGTGTCGAACGCGAGGTCGGTGAGGTTGAGCGTCGCCTCGGCGGACAGCACCCCGGCGTCCCACGTCATCCGGCCGTTGGCGTTGAAGGCGCCCTTTGCGCTGACGATATGGCGGCGCAGCGCCGGCGACAGATTGGCCGGCTGCATGCCGTTCGGCGCAAAAGAGAACGCCGTGCTCCGGAACGTCAACGTCGCGCGGCCGGCCGCGATGTCATAGCGCGCGGCCCCGGTGGCGACGGCGCGGCCGTCGAGCAGCGTGGCGCTGAGGCCGGCGTCGAGGACGCCGTTCTCGATCGGTCCTGAGCCGGAAATCAGCATCGGGGCGTAGGCCGCCAGCGGATTGGTGTCCCGCAGTTCCGCGCCGACCAGCGCGAACCGCCCGGACCGCACGGCGGCGCCGTCGATCACCAGATCCAATTCGCCGGCGGCGCGCTCGACGCTCACCGGCGCCCCGGCCCCGGACAGCGCCAAACCCTCGAAGCGGACGTTGGCCTCGGTCGCGTCCGCGAGCGTGGCCGTGGCTTCCAGAAGGCTCGCCTGAACGATCTGTTCCGCGCCCGCCGCCTTGAGTTCGGCGCGCGGCGCCTGCGCCCGGGCGCCGAACCGCGTGCCCCCGTCTTCGCCGGTTTCGACGCGCACCTCGGCCGCGGGGAGCCGCAGCGACCAGGCGGCGTCGCCCAAACCCAGATCGGCCCGGACGCCGGACAGGGCCAGCACCGAACGGAACCCCTCGTCGTCGACGACAGCGAGGTCGCCCGGCGTGCTCAAGGGCGCGATGCCGGTGGAGATGTCCCGGATCGCTGCGCCGCCGACGTCGGCGCGTCTGACGGTCAAGGTCTGGGCGGCTTCGGTGCGCGGCGCGACGCGGACGTAGCCCGGGCCGCCGCTCGCGGCGATGTCGAAACCGAGAACGGCGGTGTCGAGTTCGACGCCGAAACGCGGGCCGTTGATCTGCGCCGCGCCGGTCAGGTCGGCCCGCCAAACCCCGTCTTCGGCGACGGCCGACAGCCGTGTCAGCTCAGCGCCGACGGTCAAGCCGCCGGCCTCCCAAGCGTCCAACCCCGCGGACGCCGCCGCGGCGACGCCGGGCGCGTCCGGCGCGCCGGACAAGGTGAGAGTCTCCAGCGCCACCCGCGCCGACGGCAAGCCGCCGCCAGCGATGTCGGCGGTGAAGCCGGAGAACGTCAGCACGCGATCCCCGAACGTCAGCGCCGCACGGCCCATGCCGTCGCCGGCCGCCGGCGCGACGTCGAAAACCGCGCCGCTCGCCGACGCCAACTGAATCGGCGAGCGCAAGGTGACGGCCGCGGACTGATCGGTGAACGACAGATCGAAACCGACCTGCGCGTCGAGGTTCTGCATCGCGTCCGCCAGGGCGGCCCGGAGGTCGACCAAATGCGGCCCGGCGAATTCTTCAAGCGGCCCGTCGAGCAAGGGCGCGGGCGCGACGACGGCGGCGAACGCGTCGGCGCGCGCCGGGTCCATGCCGCCGGCGGTCAAGGCGACGTCGACGGAGCCGTCGCCCTTGACGCCGGACAGACGCGTCATGTCGCCGACGTCGCCGGCGAACACGGCTGTGAACGAGAACGCTTCGGCGGCGTAGCCAAGCAACGTCGCGGCGCCGGTCTCGACGTCGACGCGCCCTTGCAGACGGCCGCCGATGAGGCTCGCGGTCGCGTCGCCGGACACGAGGGCGAGTTCGCCGTCGTCCGATTGCAGCTCCGCCGGCTCGAATTGAGACGTGGCGCTCCAGCCCGCCGACGGATCGCCCTTGACGGAAAGCCGGGCCTGCACGTCGCCCGCCGGCGTCGTCACGATCACGCGCACCAGCGGCACGCTGAGTCGGGGTATGTGGACTCCGCGGCCGGGCTCGCGCGGGCTGGCGTCGACGTGCGGCAGGCCGAACAGGCGCACGCCGTCCTCGTCCAGGACCAGCCGGACGAGAACGTCCTGGGTCGCGAGCAGCCGAACGCGGCCGGCGAAGGCTTCGAACGGGTGCAATTCCAGGTCGAGCTGCTCAAGGGTGACCGACGGCGTGGCGCGGTCGCCGAAGCGGACGCCGGAGAGCCGCATCCTATAGGGCTCCACCTGGTCGACGCGGGCGGCCAGGTTGAACCCGGAGATCGCGAGGCCGCGGCCGACGAGGTAGTCCGCCACCTCGGCGCGCTCGCTCCAGACCGCGCCGAAGGCGATCAGCCCGGCGAGTCCGGTGACGGCGGCGGCGGCCGCAACCCGCAGCGACGACATGGAGACCCCCGGACAACAAGCGGTGCGCGCCGCCCACCATAGCGCGGACCGGGGGCTCGCGCATGGCCTGATCGCGGAGGTGAAGACGTTTGTCGCAATCCGGCCGCAGCCGTGATCAATTCGTTAACGCGACGCATCTATTGATGGCATACGGGTGCGGCGGGGGCGCAGATCGATCGGCGGCTGGATCTTTGCATGGAAAAGGCAAGGATCGGACGAGGAACCGGGCTCGATGTATTTGTTCCTGCGGCGCAAAACGTGGCGCGATCATACGGTTGAGGCGGCGCACAAGGCGCGCCTGGGGCTCGAATTCGCGCTCGGCGTGGCCGCCGTGCTGGCGCTGGTCGTCCCATTTTCATCGCCCAATCTGCCCGCCACCGCGGAAGCGTCGCGGCCCGACGCCGTCGCGGACGTCGCCGAAGCCTGGACCGTGCTTGAAAACCGGGCCGCCGAGGCGTTGCTCGCGCCGGCGCTGGCGGCGCGCTCGACCCGAATTGAGAGTCTGCGCCGCGGCGACACGCTGGCCGGCCTGCTCGAGCGCGCCGGGGTGGCGCGCGAAGACATGCACCCGGCGATCTCCGCCATGACGTCGGTTTTCGACGCCCGCGGCCTGCGCGCCGGCCAGGACGTTCAGCTGTTCCTCGAGAATCGCGCCGACAGCGGCGCGCGGCTCGCCGGGCTCGCCTTACAACCTGACGCGACGCGCACCATCGAAGTGACGCGCGGCTCCGACGGCGTCTACGGCGCCCGCGACATCGCCACGCCGCTGACCCGCCGCGTCGTCAAGGCCACGGGCACGATCACGGACAGCCTCTACGTCGACGCGATCCGCGCCGGCGCCCACGACAAGACCATCGCCGAGATCGCCAATCTCCTCGCCTATTCGGTCGACTTTCAACGCGAAATCCGTCCCGGCGACGAATTCGAGATACTGTTCGAGGAATTTCTTGATCCGGCCGGCGAGAAGGTCATGGCCGGCGAGCTGTATTTCGTCCGCTTCACGCCGAAAGGCCGGGTGCTGGAATACTGGCGCTATGATCCGTCCGACGACGCGCCGGGCTACTACGACGCCATAGGCGAGAGCGCGAAACGCTTCTTGATGAAGACGCCGGTCAACGCCACGCGAATCTCGTCCGGCTTCAGCAGCGCCCGAAAGCACCCGGTGCTGGGGTACACGCGCGCGCACAAGGGCACCGACTTCGCCGCGCCGCGCGGCACGCCGATCTACGCCGCCGGCAACGGCGTCGTCGAACGCGCCAACCGCTACGGTTCTTTCGGCAACTACGTCCGCATCCGCCACGTCAATGGCTACAAGACCATCTACGGGCACTTGAATGGTTTTGCGCGCGGCATGCGCGCCGGGACGCGGGTCACCCAGGGCCAGATCATCGGCTATGTGGGCATGACCGGGACGGCGACCGGCCCGCATCTGCACTACGAGGTCCACCTTAACGGCACGGCCGTGAATCCGATGACGATCAAGGCCCCCACCGGCCGCATTCTCACCGACTCGGACAAGCCCGGTTTCGACGTCGAACGCGCCCTGATCGACGCCCTGCGCAAACGCGCCGTCGACGCCGCCGCGCCGGTCGAGCCGACGCTGATCGCGGAATCCGACACCGCCGCCAGGCCGCGCGGCTGACTTACCCGGCCAACCGCCACCTCAAAAAAGTCAGCACGTCCCGCACGGCGGCCAGCGTCGGCGACCCGTCGGCGTGGATCAGGTCCCTGGTCAGGACCGCGTGCGGAAACGGGTTGCCGCGCGGATTCTTGTGGGCGTCGTCGATTTCAATCGCCGCCAAACGGGCGTCGCCGACGAGGCTGCGCAGCGCGGCGAACCGCTGCCGTTGGCAGACCGGATCGCCCTTGAAGCGCAACGCCATGACGGGGACGTCGGCGCGATCGCGCACGGCGGCTTCCTCGTCGCGACCAAGATGCAGGCTCGCGCGGGCGCCGGGACGCGCCGGCAGCGGCAGCGACGGTTCGCCGGCCACCGGCGCGAGGACGGCCGGCTCAAGCATCAGCGACCACGCGAAGTTGCCGGTCAGGCACAGCCCGACGGCGCCGACGCCGGGCCCGCCGCACTCGGCGTGAGCGCGGCGCGCCAGAGCTCGCAACCAACCGGCGATCGGACTCGACCCGCGATGCGACAGGAGATGGATCTCGCGCGTCACGCACGCGCGGGCCAAGCCGCCGGCGGTGCTCGGCCGGGTCACGGAGGCGCCGGGCTTGGCGTAGAGATCGGGGGCATAGACCCGAAATTCCGCCGCCGCGATCCAATTCGCCAGCCGCCAGAACTCCGGAACCATGCCGGGCATCTCGTGCATCAGGACGACGCCCGGGCCGGTCCCTTTGACATGCACCGGATGAGCGATTCCGCCGTCGCTGAAATCGAACGCGTTCTGCGGCGGAAACACGGCCGACGACGCCGCGCCGACGGCCAAGACCTGATCAAGATCGCGCATCGTCCGCCTCGGCTCGTTCGTCGGCAGACTTAACGCAGGCGCCCGAAATTCACGAATCCGGCGTCGCCGAGGTTCTGTTCGCCCGTCGAACGGGCGCTGTCTCCGCAGAGCTCAAGAACGGCTCCGGCCGGATCACGCGAATTCCTTCTTTCTTCGAAACTCGACACGGCCAGGGCCTGACCCTGGATCACGCGCACGCGGTTAATTCACCGTTGCGCCGGCCGGCTTCTGGGCGATGGCGACGACGTCGTTGATCGTCAGTTCGCCGCCCTTGGCCGACACCTTGACGACATCGCCGTCCGACAACGATCCCGCGAGGATCAGCCGCGCGAGCGTGTCTTGCAGCTTTTTCTGGATCACGCGCTTGAGCGGCCGCGCGCCGTACGCCGGATCGAAACCCTCTTCGGCGAGCTGCCGGCGGGCCTTGTCGTCGAGCTTGACCTCGATCCGCCGGTCGGCGAGCAGCTTCGCGAGGCGGGCGACTTGGATGTCGACGATCTTGCCCATGTGCTCCGGCAACAGCCGGCGGAACAGAATGACCTCGTCGATCCGGTTGAGGAACTCCGGCCGGAATCGCGCCCGCACCTCGTTCATCACCGGCTCGCGCGCGGCCTCGACGTCCTGGCTCGACAGGGCGACGAGGTGATCGGCGCCGACGTTCGAGGTCATGATCAAGATGGTGTTGCGGAAATCGACCGTGCGGCCCTGACCGTCGGTGAGCCGGCCTTCGTCCAGCACCTGCAAGAGCACGTTGAACACGTCGGGGTGGGCCTTTTCGATCTCGTCGAACAGGACCACCTGGTACGGCCGGCGACGCACCGATTCGGTCAGCGCCCCGCCCTCTTCATAGCCGACGTAGCCCGGCGGCGCGCCGATCATGCGGCTGACGGAGTGCTTCTCCATGTAC
>JAJFFL010000147.1 GCA_021776705.1 Alphaproteobacteria bacterium | reverse complement strand
TCGTCGCTAAGACCCAGGAACCGCTTGAGCGCGTTCAGCATTGTCGCCGTTCTCCCCAGTGGCTGGCCGATCCTGCGCCGGACCGACTGATTCATACAAGCCCCGGGCTTCAGGGACCGGCCCGCGCCGGGTTCCGAGATCCAGGACCCGGACGCTGAACGCTTTGCCGCGAATGGCGAAGGTGAGGATATCCCCCGGAGCCACGTCGGATGCGGACCTTTCGATCCGCCGGACGCGTCCGTGTCGGATCAAGCGCACGCGGCGGCGGGCGACGAACGCCGTGGCGCGGGTGCGGGTCTTGAAGAATCGCGCCCGCCATAGCCAGACGTCGACGCGCAGCGTGTCCGCGTCGCCGCTCACGGTCGGCGCGGCTTTCGCGTCCGGCGCGGCGCGGCGTGCGCGGCGGGCTTGAGGTCGGCGAGCACGGCGAACGGCGAATCCGTCCGCGGCCCCGGGGCCGGTTTTGCGACGGCCGGCCGCCGCCGGCGCCCCAGGCGCCACAATTCGGGAGCCGGCGGGACGGCGCCGTCGCCGCCGGCCTTGGCCGTCCGAGCGCGCACGTAGCCGAGGGATTTCAAGACTTCGGCGAGCTGCGGCCGGGTCGCCCCGAGCAGAGACAACATCGCGTCCGACGCTTCGAAGCGCCCCTTGTCACCGGCCTTGCGTGCGTCGCGAATGAGATCGGCGAGGCGCTCGAGCACGTCGAGGCGCAGCGCCAGCGGCCCGCAGGCGCGATAGCCGGCCGCCGCGTAGGCCAAGAGGGCGCGCCCCTTGCGCACCGGCGCCGAAGTGCGTCCGGGCTGCGGCAGGAAGGGGCGGCCGGCGCCGGTGTGGGCCGCCAGCAGGAGCGCCGCGAGGCGCGCCGCCGCCGGCTTCACCAGATCCGGCAGGAAGACCACATGCTCGCCGATCCGCACGCCGGCGGTGCGCAAGGCGCGCCGTTCCGTCGTCGACAGCTGGCCGACGTCGGCGTCCACGGCGCTACGTTCCAAGGAGCCGAGATTTTCGATCAGCTGGAACGCCAGCCCGCGCGCCAATCCGGTGACCCCGCCGCCGGCGACCGCGTTCTTGAGGCTGACGAGGGGCGCGAGATCGCGGCCGACGGCGTCGCCGACCCAGGACTCGAGCCGTTGCAAGGCGCGCGCACGGGCTGCGCTCGACCCGAGTTCGCCGCCGACTAGGCGGACGCGCGGGCACAACAGATCGTGGCCCGCCGTCAGCTTGCCGATCCGGCGGCCGCGCCAGCGCACCCCGAGATCGTCGCCGAGATCGAACCCGTCCGCGGCCTCGCGCGCGATTTCGCCGAGCCGGCGGTCGATGACCGGCCGCAGCGCCTGATAGGCGGCCGAGCGCAGGGCCCGCGCCTCCAGTTCCGAGCCGCGTCGATCCGGGTGAAAGACCAAACCGTCGAGGCGGCCGACGAAGTGGTCTTCAACCACGACCGCCCCGTCTTCCGCGACTGTCGCTTCAAGTTCGCGGTCGACCCGGAGACCGCGCATCAGGGCGCTGGTGCGCCGGTCCACGAAGCGCTGGGTGAGGCGTTCGTGCAGCGCATCCGACAGCCGGTCCTCGACGTCGCGGGCGACGCCGCGCCAGTGTTCCGGATCCGCCATCCAGTCGGCGCGGTTGGCGGCGTACGTCCAGGTGCGAATGTGGGCGAGACGGTTGGCGAGGGCGTCGACGTCGCCGGTGACGTCGTCGAGCTTGGCGATCTCGCGCCCGACCCAGTCCACCGGAAGGCGACCGACGTCGCTCAGGAGGTGGCGCGCGAAGCTTTCGATCAGGCGCACGTGCTGATCGACGGTGGTTTTCCGGAAATCGGGGATTTGGCATGCCGACCACAACCGCTTGACGGCCGCCGGCGCGGTCAACCGGTCGACGATGTCTTCGTGGCCGGCGATCGCTTCGAGCGCGGCTTCGTCGACGGCGTGGCGGGTGTGGCGAAGCTGCGGCTTGGGCGGCGGCGCGGCGAGCGCGGCGCGCAGCGCCTCGACGCTGTCGAAATCAAGGTTCGGGTTGCGCCACTGGATGCGCCGCACCGGTTCGAATTCGTGCGCTTCGACGAGCGCGGCGACGTCGTCGGGAAGCGGGCGCGAGTCGGCGCTGGTGCCGAACGTGCCGTCGCTGCGAAAACGTCCGGCGCGGCCGGCGATCTGCCCGATCTCGTCCGGCCGCAGCGGCCGCCGCCGGCGGCCGTCGAACTTCGTCAAGCTCGCGAACGCGACGTGGTCGACGTCCATGTTGAGGCCCATGCCGATGGCGTCCGTGGCGACCAGAAAATCGACTTCGCCGGACTGGTAGAGGGCGACCTGGGCGTTGCGCGTGCGCGGGCTCAAGGCGCCCATGACCACGGCCGCGCCGCCACGCTGGCGGCGCATCAGCTCGGCGATCGCGTAGACCTCCGCGGCCGAGAAGGCGACGATCGCCGAACGCCGGGGCAAGCGGGGCAATTTCGTCGCGCCGACGTGCCGCCAGGCGGAGAAGCGCTCGCGGCGGTCGTGCTCGGCCTTCGGCAGCAGCCCGCGGATCAACGGGCGCATGGTCTCCGCGCCGAGCAGCAGAGTCTCCTGGGTGCCGCGGGCGTGCAGAAGCCGCTGCGTGAACACGTGGCCCCGCACCGGGTCGGCGGCCAGCTGCACCTCGTCGACGGCGACGAAATCGACGTTGCGGTCCGTCGGCATGGCCTCGACCGTGCACACGAAGTAGCGCGCGGTCGGGGGCGCGATCTTCTCTTCGCCGGTGATCAGGGCGGCGGCGGCGCGGCCTTTTTCAGCGACGACCTTGTCGTAGACTTCGCGCGCGAGCAGCCGCAGCGGCAGGCCGATCACGCCCGACGTGCGGCCGAGCATGCGCTCGATCGCCAGGTGCGTCTTGCCCGTGTTGGTGGGGCCGAGAATCGCGGCGAGCCGCGCGTCCGGGCCTCGAGCGGCCGCCATGAGACCGCCTCCGTGTTTCCGGCGAGGCGCGCCTCGCGCTTGTTTCGACCGACGCCGCGGACTCTAGCCGGCTTCGTCCGCCGGCGCGACCACGACGCGCGTCAACTCGACCCGCATCGGCACACGCACGACGCCGGCCCGGAACGACGCGGCGACGCGCACCGGCGCGCGCACGCCCGGCTCCACCGTCGCCAGCCAGACATATATGGGTGTCTTGTAGACGTCTTCATCGGCCAGATCTTCCGGGTCGTAGCCGGCGATCGGACGGTAGCGGACAACGCACTTTTCCGCCGGGCCCGCGTAGCCGCGGGTGCGGATGTCGTCCACGCCGCCGGACGTGAACACGAGGTCGTAGCGCAACTTCGAGTCGAACACCGGCACCCTCCGGTCGCAGGGCGCGGCGGGGCTTTCCAGCATGATCGCCAGCCAGGCGGCGAGCGGGTCCAGAGCCTCGCGCTTTTGATCCTCGCTGGCGGGCGGTTCGCCGAGCGAGCCGAGCCGCGGCCGCGCCCGGACTTTCACCTCGCCGCGGCGGCGGCGCAGCACGATTTCGCGGCGCTTGTCGCCGGAGACTTCGACGTGATGGTAGTCGCCCGGCTTCACCCGGCCGCCGACGAGACGGCCCGTCGTGTCCGAGGACACCGTCGAGGATTTGAAGAACCCGGCGAGCCCGGCGGCGCGAAATCCGCTCACGGCGGCGAACGAGTCGGCGGCGAGGTCGACGTCGAAGGTCGCCTTCATCACCCGCAGACCGGCCATCCGGCCGTTGTAGGTCAGGCGCACTTGGCGCGAGTCGGCGGCCGCGACCGGCGCGGGAGCCTCGGGGGCCGCGGCGGCGATCGCAAGCGCGGCGACGGCGAAAAGGTTCATCCTTGGTCGGCGGATCCGATCGCCAACGCCGATTGGGCGTCGAGCGGCGTGCGCTCGATCGACTTCACGTCCACCCGAACGCCGAGGCCGGAAACGTTGGCGCGGAACCGCACCGGCACGCGCACCCCGGAGCCGGTGTCGGCGAGCCAGATCTCGATCGGCTTGTCATAGGTCTCGGGCTCGGCGAGGTCCTCCGGGTCGAATCCGGAGATCGGCACGTAGTAGACGTGGCACTTGATCGTCCGGCCCTCGTAGCCGCGCACGTCGATATCTTTCGTCGCCACGCGCTCGAAACGAAGGTCGTAGCGCTGCTTGCCGTCGAACACCGGCACCGTGCGGTCGCACGGGGTGTCGCCGCCATGGACCGCGATTTGAAGGAACGAGGAAATCGGGTCGAGGGCGCCGAAGCGCTCGTCCTGGGTCGCCGGAGGCTGGCCCATCGAGCCGAAGGCCGGCGTCACCGTCGAGACGACGTCGTCGTCGGTGAAATCGATGCGGATGCGGCGGTTTTTCTTCGACGCGACGTTTTGATGTTCGTACCACAACGGCGCCAGGCCGGTGTCGGCGCGGCCGCCGGAGCTGTCGGCGTGGATCTCCGAGTCCTTGAAGAACCCCGCAAGCCCGGCGGTGCGGAACACGCTCGCGGCCTCATAGCCGCAGCCGTCGAGGTCGACGTCGAGAGACGCCTTCATCACACGCATCCCGAAAAAGTAGCCGTTGTAGAGCACCCGGAGGTGTTCGCCGGCGTTCGCGGCGGTGTCCGCCGTGTCGGCCTCGCAGGCCCGGGCCGGGGCGCTCAGCAGCGCCGCCGCGGCCGTGGACAGGAGCAAAAGTCGGAACATGAACGTCGATCCTTGTCTCCGTTCCCCCGCACGAGCCATATCTGACTCGAATTGCGGCGTCGACATGGCTGGGCCCTGTCTCTGGGGAGGCCGGCTTGACGCCCCCGGCCGGCTCGGTTACATCCCGCCGCTCGCGCGGCCGAAGGCTCGCGCTGTCAATGATTTACGAGCCCAGAGAGCTTTAGCCATGTCGCGGCGCTGCGAATTGACCGGTGTGGGTCCCGTCACCGGCAACAATGTGAGCCACTCGAACCGCAGGACCAAACGCCGGTTCTTGCCCAACCTGTGCGACGTGACGCTGGCGTCCGACGCCCTGGGCCGCTCGTTCAAGATGCGCGTGACCGCCGCGGCCCTGCGCACGATCGATCACGTCGGCGGGCTCGACGCCTTCTTGGTCAAGGCCAAGGACGAAAACCTGTCGGACACGGCCCGCAAGGCCAAGCGCGCCCTGAAGATCAAGCTCGCTGAAGCTTCCGCGCCCTAGCCGACCTTTGATTGCGAACACCGGGGCGCGTCCGTCGGGCGCGCCTTTTTGATTCCGGCGTTTGGCGTCGCGGCGCGGCGCGTTAAGGTCCCGCCGAATTGAAAGCGGGAGGGGTGCATGAACATCATCGGACGGCGGTTCGCCGCGGCGCTGGCGGGCGCGGCCGCGTTGGCGGCCTGCGACGCGGC
>JAJFFL010000146.1 GCA_021776705.1 Alphaproteobacteria bacterium | reverse complement strand
ACGGCTCGCTCGGGGCGCAAAGCGACTTGTTGCGGTCTTCGCCCGCAAGATCAGCGTTTGACCAACCCGCCTCGATTGTTTCCACGGGCGAGGGGGCGACGATCGCCGCGGACCGGGCGCGCAACGCGGTCATCGCACGCGGAGAAGCGAGCGAACTCGCCGAGTTGAGGACGCTTCTTGAGGCGCTTGACCGTCCTCGTGCGCAAGTGCTCGTCGAGGTCACCATCATCGAGGTCACGCTCAACAATGAATTGCGCTACGGCGTGAACTGGTCGGGCGAAGAAGGCGACAAGCTGCGCGCGACGTTTACCGACTCGCCCGGCGGCGCGGTCGTTTCTCGGTTTCCAGGTTTCGCCGCCTCTTACGTCAATGTCGACATCGAGGCCGCGATCAATGTGCTGTCCTCTTTGACCAAGGTTGAAGTCGTCTCGCGGCCAAGCGTGATCGCGTTGAACAACACCCGGGCGATTTTGCAGATCGGCGATCAGGTGCCGATCGTGACCCAGTCCGCTGTCAGCGTTCTTGATCCCGGCGCGCCGATCGTCAATCAAACGACCTACCGCGACGCCGGCGTCATCTTGGCGGTCACGCCGCGAGTGAGGGCGAATGCGATCGTCGAAATCGACGTCGCTCAAGAGGTCTCCGACGTCGCCCGAACAACGAGTTCCGGCATCGATTCCCCGACCTTCACCCAACGCCGGATTGAAACAACGTTGACCGTTCCGGACGGCCAGGCCGTCGCCCTCGGCGGCCTTATCTCCTCTAACCGCGCGGTCGGCGAAACCGGTATTCCGGTGTTGAAGAACGTCCCGCTCTTTGGAGCGCTCTTTCGAACAAAATCAGATGTGACCGAGAGAACCGAACTTATCGTGTTTTTGACCCCACGTGTCTTGGCGACGCCGGACCTTGCGGTGGAGGCGACCGAAGCGATGCGTCGGGCCTTAACGCGCCTTCGTGAACTTGAGGACGCGGCATGACGCTTCGTCCGAGCGACGCCGGTTACGCCACAGCCGCCGCCTTGGGGCTTTTGACGGCCTTGTCGCTTGTCGCCTCGGCGCTCGTTTCGACCGGTCTTGGTGAACTTCGGCGTTCGCGCGCCATGGAAGATCGTGCGGCCGTGGAGGCGCTCGCCCGAGGCGTCTTAATTCGAGCTGCGGATGAATTGGCGCAGGATCCGCGCCGGCGACGGGTGTCGTTTGAGGACGGCCGGGCGCAAATAACACTGGCTGAACGCGCCTTCGACGTGACCGTGGAGGATGAACGCGCAAAACTTGATCTCAATGCCGCCGACATCGGCTCCCTCGCTCATGATCTTCGAGGCGCCGGTCTTGCGCACGAGGCCGCCGGTCGGGTGGCGGATGCGGTCGGGCGGACCCGTGCAGGTTTCACCGAGTTGTCGATCATCGATTTGGTCTTTGATGAACTTTCGCCGACGCAATTGGGTTGCTTGCGAAGCTTGGCGACCGTGTTCGGCGGGCGAAGTCAAATGGACGCGGCGCGCGATCGCGATGCTGGAGGCGCGCAAGCTGTCGCCGGGTCGGCTTTTGCGATCAAAGTGCGCGCTCGCGACAACCAACGAGGTCTAGCTCGCGTCGTTTTGATGACCGGCGATCCGCGTGATCCGTTCTTGGTCTACGACGAATGGGTGATCCGGGAGGGCGAGGAATGTGATGGCTGATCGGCGACAGCGACGAACTCGACATCGCGACGACGGCTACACCTTGACCGAAATGCTTGTCGTTTTGGTGGTGATCGCCCTTGTGGCCGCGTCGTTTACGCCGATGGTGATGAATCGGTTCGGATCAGCTCAGGTGCGATCCGCCGCCATTCAAACCGAATCGCTCGCCGCCGATCTGGACATGTTTTTCATCGACGTCGGGCGATACCCGAACGAGACCGAAGGGCTCAAAGCGTTGTTGAGCCAACCCGCTGATGCGGCTGGCTGGGCTGGGCCCTACGTCCGGTCTCAACGCAACCTCATTGATCCTTGGGGTCGCGACTTCGTCTATGAACCGGCAAGTGATGGTTTCGGCGCACGCGTGATCTCATTGGGCGCCGACGGAGCGCGGGGCGGAGAAGGGCGCGCCGCCGATATTGTTTTTCCGTGACGGTCGGACCAACGCCGATCGTTTTTTATTGGGCGGCGACGTTCGCCATCCTCGCCGGGCCGGTTGCGGGAAGCGCCATCGCCGGAGCCGCGTCTCGAGCGCGTACGCCCACGTCGTGGACCTTCGGCCGATCTCGGTGTTTTGCGTGCAATGCGGATTTGAAAGCGATCCAGACCATCCCCATCGTGAGCTATCTGGCTTCAGGGCGTCGTTGCGCCACCTGCCGCGCGCCGATCTCTGCAACTTATATTGTTGTTGAAACGCTTGGACTCGTCGGGCCCGTCGCGTTCTTGACGCTCGCGGGAATGAATTGGGTTTTCGTCGCTTCCATTTTCTGGTGGGGGGCGCTTGCGATCGCCGCCATTGACGCGGTGGCGTTGCGTGCGCCGCACATCTTATCGGCCATGGTGGGCGCTGCGGGCCTGGCTTCAGCGGCGTTCATTGCGCCGTCACATCTCGTCGGCGCCGCCGCAACGGCCATCGTTGCGTATTTGGTGATCGATGCAGCGCGCAGGGCCTATCGCGCTGCAAGGGGTCGCGAAGGGCTCGGCGGCGGAGACGCCGCCGCAGCGGCCGCGCTCGCGGCTTGGATCGGCCCGGAACATTTCGCCTGGGTCGTCGCGGCGGCGGGCGCGATCGGCGTTGCTTGGGCCCTCATTGCGGCCCGGAGAACAGGCGAGCCCCTTGACCGGATTCGGATCCCATTTGCGACTTGCTTGGCGATATCGGCGATGGGCCACAGCCTTCTGGCGGCGGCGATGTGGACGCCGATTTTCTGGGGACATGGGACGATGTCATGACGTGTGAGGCGATTGTTTCAGCCGACCGCGCCGCTGAAGAGCGAAGGCGCGCCGTTCAATCCTTGGTAGTGGCCGGGATCGCAAGCGCGGCCGACGTCGAGGAAGCTGTTCGCGCCGGGGATCGCGCCGGCGTCGGGCTGGCGATCGCGCTCAACCGCTTGGGACATGTCCGCGATCTAGAACTTGCCCGAGCGCTCGCTGACGCGGCGAAAGCACCCTTCCGGAGCGCGACAGACCTTCCCTCGGTCCCGCCGCTAGTTGAGGGCGTGTCGACCGCGTTCCTTGATGCCCATGAAGCCGTCATCTTGGAAGCAGACGAACAACGCGTGACCCTCGGGCTCGTCGATCCGTTTGACGACGCAGCGATTCGCGGCGTCGCCTTCGCCTGTCGTCGCCACGTTGAAGCGGTCGTCGTGACGGCGTCGGATCGGCGGCGGTTGGCCGCCGCCGTCAATCCGAACCAGGCCAACCTTGTCGGCGCGCAAGACGATGAAGCAGCCGAGGCGCAACTGGTTTCCCACTATGACGCTCCGGTCGCTCGCGAAGTGGCCCGATGGTTGGCGTCGGCCATCGAGACGGGTTCGTCGGATGTTCACATCGAGCCGCGAGAACGAGAACTTGCAATTCGCGTGCGCCGAGACGGCGCGCTCACGCAAGTGGCGCGAGCGCCGAAGGAAGCTGCGGCCGGCGTTATCGCGCGGATCAAGGTTTTGGCTGATCTTGATCTTGGCGAACGCCGCAAGGACCAAGACGGCCGCGCGCGCGTCGTCGTCGCGGGAAGGCCGGTCGACTTGCGCGTGTCGATCGTGCCGTCTGTTGAAGGCGAAAGCGCCGCCATTCGCATCCTTGACAAGTCATCGGTGAAATTGGATTTCGAGGAATTGGGTTTCGCCGCGAATGAGCGGCGGATCTTCGAGCGCATGGTTCACGCTTCACACGGGCTCTACTTGATCACCGGGCCGACAGGCTCCGGCAAGACGACGACGCTTTACGCCGGGTTGGAGGCGATGCGCGAAAGCCCGCGCAAGATTCTCACCGTCGAGGATCCTGTCGAATTTCGATTTGAGCACGCCACCCAAATTCAAACGTCGGCGAAAGCCGGCGTCACGTTCGCCGGTTCAGTGCGATCGTTTCTTCGACAAGATCCCGACGTGATTTTGATCGGAGAAATTCGCGACGCTGAGACCGCGCGCGCAGCGGTTGAAGCGGCGTTGACGGGGCATTTGGTGTTGGCGACCGTGCATGCCGTTGATGCGCCCGGCGTGGCCCCGCGGCTGATCGACATGGGCGTTGAGTCTTATCGGCTGGCGGCGACGCTCAAGGGCGCCGTCGCGCAACGTTTGGTGCGCCGGTTGTGCGATTCATGCCGTCGATCGCGAGAGGCTCGCGCGGACGAAGTTTCCTTTTTGAA
This sequence comes from Alphaproteobacteria bacterium, assembly GCA_021776705.1. Classification (GTDB taxonomy): domain Bacteria; phylum Pseudomonadota; class Alphaproteobacteria; order Caulobacterales; family Maricaulaceae; genus JAJFFL01. The sequence continues at coordinate 3,358 of JAJFFL010000146.1, read as the reverse complement.
GCTGTCCTCGCCGGCAAACCGCACCGATGTGTTCGAACCGGTCGGGTGTGATCGCTGTTCGGGAACCGGTTTTGTGGGTCGCACCGTGATTGCGGAAGGATTTGAAGCCGATGCGCGATTTTTGGACGCAGCCCGTCGCGGCGGAGAAGCCGAAATGATCACCGCGGCCGAAGCGGCGATGCCTCATCGACTTGTCACAGACGGCGCGTTGAAGGTGTTGTCGGGCGCGACGACGGCGGATGAAGTCGTGCGCGCCTTGGCGAGCTGACGCCATGCCTCGGTATCGCTATACAGCACTGGCTCAAAACGGTTCGCGCTCTCACGGCGTCATCGAAGCGTTCGACACGGCTGCGGTCGTTCGCGCGCTCGCGGCGAAGGGATTGACCGCGATCTCAGTCAACCCGGCGCGCGTGTGGTGGCGTCCTCAAGCCGGCGCCGGCGGGCAAGTCTCGCGAGCCGGGCTTTCTGGGTTTTTGATCGATTTGGCGGCGATGCAAGACGCCGGCGCGCCGGTGAGAAAGTCGCTGGATGTCCTGGCGGGGCCGAACGCCGACAAAGCGACCCGCACGCTTGCTGAACTGATGCGGGCGCGCCTCGACGCCGGCGCGGATCTCGGCGAGGCCGCCAAGCTTGAAACCAGCGGCGACGTCGCGTTCGCGGCTGCTTTGGTGGGGGCAGGCGAGCGGTCGGGGCGCTTGTCTGAAACCTTGCGCTTCGCCGCCGAACTCATCACCCGACAAGATGTGTTTGCGCGCGAACTCGCCGGTGCGCTGGCTTACCCGGCATTCCTCCTTGGCTTGGCGCTGACCGCGATTGTCGCTTTGTCGGCGTTCGCCGGGCCGGCGCTGGCGCCGATCATCGATGAAGGCGGCTCAGCCGCCCTGAAACTGGTCGTCGCCGCGGGCGGTGTGTTGCAGGAGCGTTGGCGTGCGATCGCCCTGGGCGTGGCCGGGTTCGTCGTGTCGGCTTGGTCCGCCGCACGATCGCACGGCGGTCGCGAGTTGATTTCGCGTCTGAGTTTGAACGCTCCGATCGCCGGAGCGATCACGCGCGACTTAAATTTCGGCGCGTTCGCACGCATTCTCGGAGCCTTGCTGACAGGCGGCGTGCCGGCGGCGCAAGCGTTTGCGATTGCGGCCTCAGCACCAGCCAACCTGGCGGTTCAAGAGCGGGCGAAACGCGCCGCCGCAGCGCTGCAGACCGGCATGACCGCGTCGTCGGCGCTGGCGACCCTTGACGCCGCCCCGGGCGAGATCGCTCGGTTGGCGCGGGTTGGCGAGGAAGCGGGAGCCTTGGGCGAAATGCTCGTTCGAGCGGGTGACTTGTTGATCGAACGGGCGATGCGGCGAATGACGCGCGTCTCGGCCATCGCCGGCCCGGCTCTGATCTTGGTCATGGGCGGCCTTGTCGCCTGGCTTCTTACAACTTTTTTGAGCGGTCTTGCAGCGTTGGGAGACGGCGTCTTATGAGCGCGCGCGACGAGGGTTTCGTGTTGTGGGATGCGTTCGCCGCCTTGGCGGCGGCTGCGATCATCGCCTCAGGTTTGGTGGCGGCGCTGCGCACCAGCGTTGTCGCGTCGCGTGAAGCTGAAACGCGCGCGCGCGCCCTTGCGCTGGCTGAGCTTGCACTCACACAAGGTGAAGACGGGGCCGGCCCCGAAGCCGGTGAAGCCGGCGCCTTGTCGTGGACGCGCGACATTCAACCTTATGCCTTCGATCCAGCCTATGAGATTGTGGTCGTGCGCGTCAGTTGGCGGTCAAACGCAAGCCATGGAGAAACAAAACTTGAGACCTTGCGCCGAACTCGACGCTGAAGGCGACGATGCGGCGTTTACGCTGGTTGAAGTCGCTGCCAGTTTGGTCGTCGTGGCTCTCTTGACGTCAGGTTTGGCGGACTTGGCGCATTTTGCGGCGCGCGCCAGCGTTGCGGTTCGTCATTCGGCCGAAAACGCACGGGCCATTCGCAACGCCGGCCTCGTCTTGACGTCATTTGAACGCGTTGATCCGGGCTCGGCCGTGATCCTTGACGATGTGCTTTCCGGAAGCTTTGGAGGCGAGGCGCGCCGTGCATACCTTTCAACCAACGAAGGCGAGATGCGGCTGCGAATGGATGGAGCCGCGTCGGTGCGACCGGCAGTCGTGCCGGCCGGATCACATTTCGACGCAAGGGGAGATGTCATCGTGTTGTTTGCGGCCGACCAGGCTCCTATCGTCGTAATACGACCGCGGCGCAACGTCGCTTATGATTGCCGCTTCGACCTCGTCGGTCGGCGATGCCGATGAATCAGCGGCTGAAAATCCTCGGAACCCCCCCCGGCGCAAGACCCGTTTCGCGCGTTCTTGATTGGATAAAAGGCGCGATCCTTGGAATCGACGCTTCGATGGAACGACGTCAAGTGATCGACCAAGCCCGCCTTGATGAGCCGGGCTTTAAGGCTCCGCGCCGCATCACGTGTCGCCTTGGAGAAGGTCACGCGTTCGCTTTCGTCGCGGACTTGCCTCGAGGATCTTCCGCGGCTCATGTCAAGGCGCTCAGCTTGCGATTGAACGACCTTGCGCCGATCGATCCTGAAGCGCTCGTGGCGGTGGCGAAACCAGTATCGCTGAATGGCGACGTCGTTCGCTACCTCGTGGTCATGGCCAGATCGTCTGACCTAGATGAAGTGTTCGCGAAAGGCCGCGCGCTTGGCGCCCGAGACGTGGTCTTCGAAGCAGATGGCAATCACGGCGTCGGACTCGTATCGCCTGATCAAGCGGATCGACGCGCGAAAAAGCGATTGATCGACCTCGGTTTCGCGGGCGTCGCGGCTCTTTCGATCGCGGTTTCTCTTCAACTTTGGGGCCGAAGCCTTGAAGCCGACACAGCCGAACTCTTGGCGGCGGAACGCGAAGCGCGCGCCGCAGCGCTTGCGATCGCGGGCGCGGATGCTGAGGCGCGCGCCGTCGCCCAGCTTGTTCAAGACGGAGTATTGACTCAAACACCCGGACGGGCAGGTCGCGACTTGGCTGAGCTGACGATTGCGACACCAAACAGCGCCTGGTGGACGCGCGCGCATTGGACCGCCGGCGCCGTGACAATCCAAGGGGTTGGGACCGACGCCGCCAATGCGCTCTCCGAGCTCGCAAAGAGCGCGCCGGATTGGTCGGTCGTCGCCACCGGGCCCATTCAGGCGGGCCAAGCCGGCGAGGCTTTTGAGGCGACCCTTTCACGGAGCGGCGCCGAGGATGGCTGACCCCACGTTCTTCCAACAATTTGTCGGGCGATCAATCGTGTTCGCCTTGGCCGCGCTCTTCGTGTGGACGTCGAGCGGCGCGGTTCGGCGCGCGCACAATCAACGAGCCGACGCGCACGCGCGTTT
>JAJFFL010000145.1 GCA_021776705.1 Alphaproteobacteria bacterium | reverse complement strand
GGCGCCGCGGCGGCCGCCGGCCTGGCGGTTTGGCTGATCACCGCTTCACTTTCTGAAACCGCCGCGCGGGCCAAGGTCACCCTTTGGCGTCCCGGGACTTGGCCGAAGTTTTTCGGCTTGCCGGTCCGTGCGGTCGCCGCGGCGACCGCGCACGCCGGCATCGGGTTGTTCACCTTGGGTGCTGCCGCCGATGCGGCGCTTCCGCTTGAGACTCACGCCGTCCTCTCTGAGGGCGAAAGCGTCGAAATGATGGGGCGCAGGTTCACGCTGAATGATGTCGTCCAAGTGGACGGCCCCAACTACGTGGCCGAGCGCGCGCGGATCGTCATGTCGAGGAATGGGCGCGCATTGACTGTGTTAACGCCGGAGCGCCGGTTCTTCCCGGTGGGCGAGAACACGACGACGGAAGTCTCAATCCGTTCCAGTCCCCTGGGAGACCTCTACGTCGCCTTGGGACCGCCGGTGTCCAACAACCTGGGCGGCGCCGCGTGGAGCGTGCGCGTCACCTACAATCCTCTGATCTGGATGGTGTTTCTGGGCGCCGTAGTGACAGCGATCGGCGGCGCGGCGGCGCTGGCCGCGATGTTTTTCGCGCGAGACGAACAAGCTGAGGCGGCAGATTGATGACTTTTGGGATGCGAGCCGTCTTGATGATCGCCGCACTGAGCGTCGCCGCCGCGGCTCCGATTTTGACCCCGGTTGATGAACAGCGCGCTCAGGCCCTGATGCGGGAATTGGCGTGCCCGGTGTGCGCGGGCCAGCCGATCGCAGAATCCGACGCGCCGGTCGCCGAAGAAATGCGCGCGCGTGTCCGCGCCGCGGTCGCGGCGGGGGACACGAACTCGGAGATTCGCACCGCGATGGCCGCTAGCTACGGTCCCGGAGTCTTGTTGCGGCCTGCCGCCTCTGGGGCTGGTTTGATCCTGTGGCTGGCGCCGATTCTGGTCTTTGCGGCTGCTGTGATCGTTTTTGCACGCGCCGTGCTTGGATCACGCGGCGCAAGGAAATCGTGATTTCGCTTGTAGCGCTCGCGCCAACCGGCCGGGCTAGTTTGGGTGCGACATCATACGAGGGTGAGACATGGTTGCCGAGAAGACCGAATTCGCTGGGGCGTCAGGCGATCGCCTCGCGGCGCGGGTGGACCGCCCCGCCGGCGCACCGCGGGCTTGGGCCTTGTTCGCGCATTGCTTTTCCTGTTCGAAGGATGTGTTCGCGGCCAGCCGAATCTCCGGCCGATTGGCGGAACTCGGAATTGGCGTTCTGCGTTTTGACTTCACGGGTCTCGGGGCGTCGGAAGGCGATTTCGCCAACACAAACTTTTCGTCAAACGTCGATGATCTCATCCAAGCGGCGTCGCACATGAAAACCGCGCTCGGGCCACCCAGCCTGATCGTCGGCCACAGCCTTGGCGGGGCCGCGGCCATTCTCGCGGCTGAAAAAATCGCCGATGTGCGCGCGGTCGTGACCCTCGCGGCGCCGGCTTCGGCGGAGCACGTGACCCACAATTTCCTGTCCGACGTGCCCAAGATTGAGCGGGATGGCGCGGCAGAAGTCACGCTCGCCGGGCGGCGGTTCACAATCAAGAAGCAGTTTCTTGACGATCTCGCCGGGCACAGCGTCATCGCGGCGGCGCGTCAGCTGAAAAAGCCGATTTTGATCGCGCATTCACCGGTTGATGAATTGGTCTCCATCGACAACGCGACCGAACTTTTTGTCGCCGCCAAACACCCGAAGAGCTTTCTCAGCCTCGACAACGCAGATCATTTGTTGACCAACCGAAACAACGCGTCCTACGCGGCCGACGTCATTGCGGCCTGGGCGGGGCGTTTCATCGATCAGCCGGCGGCGCGGGCCGACGCATCCGCTCCGGACGCCGACACCGACGACGTCGTGGTGAGAGAGACGCGACAGGGTAAATATGAAAACGCGGTCTCCGTTCGCGGCTTGCATCACCTGATCGCCGACGAACCGGAAAAATTCGGCGGCGACGACCGCGGGCCAACCCCCTACGAATATCTCAGCGCCGCCTTGGCGGCATGCACGTCGATCACTCTGAGAATGTATGCCGACCGCAAAGGCATTAAGGCGGACCGAATAACCGTTGGGGTCGATCACAAGAAGGATCATGCGCCCGATTGTGAGACGTGTGACGAAAAAGAGGCCAGTCGAGTCGACATTTTCACGCGCCGGATCAAGATTGACGGCGACGTCGATTCTGAAGATCGCGAGAAATTGTTGGAAATCGCCGACAAGTGCCCGGTTCACAGGACCCTGCACGCCCCAGTTGTCGTGCGCACGGAGATGTGGAGAGAACGGCGCCAATCTTGAACAAATCGGTTTGATTTCAGAATTTTAAGACGAGAGCCATTGGCGCGTAATCGATTGGATACCAAGTTGAGGTCGTGATTTGGGGCGGGCGCACAAGGTTTGAAACGAGTTGAAGGGATAATCGCCATGAGTCGAGTGAGCAGCGTTGCGCGTCCTCTTACCGCAGCCGTCTCCACCTTTGCGCTGGCCGCGGCGGTCGCCGCCGGCGCCTGGTCGTTGGCTCCGGCTTACGGTCAAGACAAAATTCAAGTTGAGCGATTGGCCAACGGCGCGCCGATCTCGTTTGCGGATCTGATTGAACAAGTCAGTCCGGCCGTGGTCAGCGTCAACGCGCGCACGAGGGGCCCGGACATCAGTTTCGACGAAGGCGATTTGCCGTTCCAATTTCGGCAAATGCCGGAGGAATGGCAGGAGCTGTTCCGTGATTTTCAGCGCGAGAATCCTGCGCCGCGCGAGGGCCGGTCGGTGGGGTCCGGGTTTTTCATTTCCGCGGACGGTTACATCGTCACCAACAACCACGTCGTCGAAGGGGCGACGGAAGTGACGGTGTCCCTGAAAAACGGCGAAGAACTCGACGCGGAGATTATCGGCACCGACGCGGGCACCGATCTGGCTGTTCTCAAGGTCGATCCGGATATGGAATTTTCTTACGTCTTGTTCTCCCCCGACGCCAACTGGCGGGTTGGAGACTGGGTCGTGGCGGTCGGCAACCCGTTCGGCCTTGGCGGAACCGCGACCGCTGGGATCATCTCGGCGACCGGCCGCGAAATCGGCGGCACCTACAATGACTTCATTCAGTTCGACGCCCAGATTAACCGCGGCAATTCGGGCGGCCCGACGTTCGACCTTTCGGGCAACGTCATTGGCGTAAACTCTCAGATCTTATCGCCGACCGGTGGCAATGTCGGGATCGGGTTTGCAATTCCGGCCAATGTCGCCGACCGCATCACCAAGCAACTGATTCAACACGGTCGCGTCGTGCGCGGCTACTTGGGCGTCGTCATCCAAAGCGTCTCCAACGACATCGCGGAGAGCATCGGTCTTGACGAAACCTACGGCGCCATGGTGACCGAAGTGACGAGTGGCAGCCCGGCCGAAAAAGCGGGTTTCAAGATCGAGGACGTGATCTTGGAAGTCGACGGCGTCAAAGTCGAAAACAACCTCGATCTGACGCGTCGCGTCGGCGACCTCGTCGTAGGACAGAAAGTGCGTTTCAAAGTTCTGCGTGACGACCGGGAACGGACGATTCGGGTCGACATCGGCGAGCGGCCGGAAAACCTTGGCGCCAGCTCTCGAGATGTTCCAGATCCGGCCAAGCCGGATGAATTTCACGGCATGAGCTTCAAGCCGCTCACGGAGGGCGACCGCGAGCGCTTGGACCTTCCGAGCGACGCCCTCGGCTTGGTCGTCGACGGCTTGGCGCCGCAGAGCGAATTGGCCCGCAAAGGCCTGCGCGTCGGCGACGCCATTCTGGAGGCGGGCAGCGACCCGATCGGATCGATTGAAGATCTGGAGCGTCGTGTCGAAAAAGCACGAACCGACGGCAAGGCGAACTTGCTGCTGCTCGTGCAGTCGGAGAACGGACGCCGGTTCCTGGCGATGCCGGTTGAAGAGAAAAGCTGATTCAATGGCGGGACCGGACGTGCGCCGGTTCCGCCATCCACTTCCAGCGGGGGACCATGCGCCTTCTCGTCGTTGAAGATGACCAAGTCGCCGCGAATTATTTGCGCAAGGGCTTGAAAGAATCCGGCCACGTCGCCGATCACGCCGAGGATGGCGAAACAGGCCTCGAAATGGCGCGCTCGGCGGACTACGACATTTTGGTCGTCGACCGCATGTTGCCGCGGCTTGACGGGCTGACGTTGATTGAGCGATTGCGCGCCGACGGCGACCGCACGCCGGTTCTGGTGTTGTCGGCTCTGGGTGAAGTTGACGACCGCATCGAGGGTCTGAAAGCCGGCGGTGACGACTATCTGACCAAACCGTACGCATTCGCCGAGTTGCTCGCCCGCATCGACGCGTTGGCGCGTCGGCGCGACCCGGAAACCGTGAAGACCAAACTGGCGGTCGGCGATTTGGAGATGGATCTCCTCGCCCGCACCGTGAATCGCGGCGGACAATCCATCCTTCTGCAGCCGCGCGAGTTTCGGCTTCTGGAATTCTTGATGAAACACGCCGGTCAGGTGGTGACGCGGACCATGCTGCTGGAGAAGGTCTGGGACTATCATTTCGACCCTCAGACCAACGTGATCGACGTGCACGTGTCTCGGCTACGTTCGAAGATCGACAAGGACTTTGAAAAGCCCTTGCTGCACACGGTCCGCGGGGCGGGTTACCGCCTCGAAGCATGATCCGCCGAGCCCCGGCATTCGTCCGCACGACGACGTTTCGCCTGACGGTTCTGGCCGCATTTCTGTTCGCGGCGTCGTCGGGGTTGATCCTGTACTATGTCTACGGCGCCACGGCCCGCGCGCTGAGGGCGCAGACAGACCGTGTTCTCGTCTCAGAAATCGAAGCCATCGGCGGCGAGTACAAGACGGGGGGAATCAACGGTCTCAATAAGGCCGTCAGCGTGCGCAGCTCGGACGCCGAAGATTTTCTCTATGTGCTGACCTACGCCGACGGTCGGCCGGTGTCTGGCAATCTCGATTCCCTCCCTTCGAGCTTTGAACCCGGCGACAAGGTGGTCTTGTTCGAATACGGGCGTCAGGACGACGAGGGCGCGATCGAAACGCGCGCGGCGCGCGGACTCGCCGAAGAGTTTCCCGGCGGTTTCATCCTTCTTGTAGGGCAAGACGTCGAGGAGGACCGTCTGGTGGTGCGGCGGATCGCCAACGAAGCGTGGACCGCGGCCGGCCTGGTGCTGCTTCTGGGCGCGGCGACCGGCGCTTTTCTTTCGCATCGGTTCGCTTTGCGAGTCGACGCGCTCAACGCCGTCGCCCGAGACGTCATGCACGGCGACCTTGAACGCCGGGCCCCGCGAAACAACACCAACGACGAACTCGACACGCTGTCGGCCAATCTCAACGAAATGCTGGATCGCATCAGTCGCCTGATGGCTTCGATGCGCTCGGCCGGGGATTCCATCGCTCACGATCTGCGCACGCCCTTGACCCGGATGCGCAACCGTCTGGAGGCGACTCTCGCATCCGACGAAGACCGCGAGATGGTCCTGCGCGAAGTTCTCAAAGAGGCCGACGATCTGCTCAAGACTTTCAACGCTGTCCTGCGCATTTCTCGCCTTGAGGCGGGGGAGCGGCGGAGCAAACTCGTGATCCTTGATCCCGGCGACGTGGCCCGGGATCTGTCGGAACTTTACGACGCCGTGTGCGAAGATCAGTGCATCGAATTGATTGTCGAAATCACAGGCGGGCTGCAGATCCGCGGCGACCGAGCGATGTTGAGCCAAGCGTTCGCGAATCTGCTCGACAACGCCGTGAAATACACGCCGGCGGAAGGCGCGATCGCCCTTCGAGTCCGCAGAACTCAGCAGGGCGAAGCGGAAATATCAATCACCGACACGGGGCCCGGCATCCCCGCTGAGGAGCGGGAGCGCGCCAAGCAACGCTTCGTGCGCCTCGAAAAAAGCCGCAACGAACCTGGCAGCGGGTTGGGGTTGAGCCTCGTGCAGGCCATCGCCGACGTGCACGGCGCCAAGTTCCTGTTGGACGACGGCCCAGGTTCGACGTCCGGCGACGGAGCCGGATTGCGCGCGGCCATGGTTTTTCCCAAGACATCCTGACTCCCGGCGCCGTAAACCGACGTCATGTCGTCTGTGCGCCTTCTCGACGTGATCCGACGCCCGTTGCCGGTGTTCGACGCCCAAGCGGGCGCTCGCGCCGTAGACGCAGCGGCCCGCGGAAGCGACGCCTTCGCTGAACTTGCGGCGGCGGAGCCGGGGGTGACCGAATTTCTCGCCTCAGTGTTCGCCGCGTCGCCCTATCTCGCCCGAACCGCCGCTGCGGATCCCGAACTCGTGAACTCGGCGCTGCGCGGCGATCCTCGGGCCGCGACGACGAACGCCGTCGCGGCGGTGCGTTCCCTCGCTCAGGCGGAAAGTGAAGCCGAGCTGATGCATGGCCTGAGGTCCGCCAAACGTCGGCTGCATTTCATCGTCGCCATGGCGGATTTGGCGCAATTTTGGTCCTTGGTCGAGGTGACGGCCGCGTTGTCCGAATTTGCCGACGCCTGCGTGGAGGCGGCGCTGCACGCTCAGTGCGTTCGCGACGCCGCCGCTGGGAGATTGGAAGCGGCGGCGGCGCCGGCCGAAGGCTTGTTCGTTCTCGCGCTGGGCAAGCTCGGCGCGGGAGAGCTCAACTACTCCAGCGACATCGATCTCGTTGTGGGGTTCGACTCCGATGTATTGCGAAGACGGGGTGCAGATGACCCGCAAGCCTACGCGTCGCGCGTCGCCAAAGCCTTGGTGCGGCAACTCAACGAGCGCACCGAGCACGGCTATGTTTTTCGGGTCGATTTGCGCTTGAGGCCGGACCCTGGGGCGACGCCGCCGGCCGTCTCCACGGAAGCCGCGCTTCGCTACTACGAAGCGCTTGGCCGTAGTTGGGAGCGCGCGGCGTTCATCAAGGCGCGGTGTTGCGCCGGCGATCATGCGACGGCGGCGCACTTCCTAAGTCGCTTGCGGCCCTTCGTCTGGCGTCGGTCGCTCGACTTTGCGGCCGTCAACGACATCCACAAGCTCAAGCGACGGGTGCAAAACCGAGCCTCTGCGCCTGGAGCCGACCTTGGCGGTTGGAACATCAAGACCGGCCGCGGTGGAATTCGCGAAATCGAGTTTTTTGCGCAAACCCAACAGCTTCTGTTCGGCGGGCGCGACGAACGTCTTCGCGCGCGAGACACCTGCGGGGCCCTGGCGGCGCTTCAGGCGGCGGGAATTGTCGAGACCGAGACCCGGGAACTGCTCGAGCAAAGCTACATCGCGCACCGCGCCGTGGAGCACCGGCTTCAAATGATCGAAGATCAACAGACGCACGAAATCCCCGTGTCCGCGAGCGACCGTCGCCGCGTCGCGGCGCTTTGCGGAATCGCCGAGCCGTCTGCGTTCGAGCGCGTCGTGCGGGCGCGCGCCCGCACGGTGTCGGAAATCTACGACCTGTTGTTCGCCGGTTCGGAGGACGACGCCGACACGGCGCTCCCAGACGACGCTGAAGCGTTGGAAGCGGTTCTCGCCAAAATGGGCTTCGCCCAGGCGCGCGGAGTCGCTGCGACGCTGGATTCCTGGCGGGCGGGGCGCGTGCGCGCCACGCGGGTTCAACGCGCGCGCCAGGATCTGGAGCGGTTGGCTCCGTTCATCCTCGAAGCCGCCG
>JAJFFL010000144.1 GCA_021776705.1 Alphaproteobacteria bacterium | reverse complement strand
ACCACCGGATCCACTTCCGGCTCCCGGCCGGTGAACACGTATCCACATTCCGGGCACGCCGCTTCGGTCCGCCGCATCACGGTCGAACACCGCGGGCAATCCTTGAGCATGTCTTGCGGCGCGCGGCTCCCGTCCGACGCCGCGCCGTCGATCGCCGGCGGGCAATCGAGCGAGCGGTGGCGGGTGACGGCGGCGGCGTAGTCGAAGACGATGCAGTCGCGCTTGTCGACGTCCGGGTACTCCTCGCGGCGCGCCACCCGCAAGCCGCGGCCGACGATTTGGACGAACGTGGAGCGGTGCGCGCAGGGCCGCAGAATCACCACCGCGCCGACGCGGGCGCAGTCAAAGCCTTCGCCGAGCGCCAGCGGATTGACCAGGACCGGAAACTCGCCCCGATCGAAGGCGACAAGGGTTTCGTCCCGTTCCCAGCCGCGCATCTTGGAGTGATAGACGCGCGCGTCCACGCCAGCGTCGCGGTAGGCCTCGGCGAGGTCTTCGGCGTGCCGGATCGTGGCGCAAAAAGCGACCAGACCCTGGCGCTTTCGGTGCTTGCGCTTAAGAAATTTCCGGCGCGTCTGACGGACCACGGCGGCGTTGATGTCGCCGGTGTTGAGCAGCCGCGCCGCGTCCGCCGCGGAATATTCCCCGGCGACGGTCTTCATCTCGGCGACGCCGCGCTTGATTCGGCCCTGGATCGCCTCGCGGGGGACGAGGAAGCGGTAGGGCGTGAGGAATCCGTTCTCGATCAGCGACTCGATCGACGGGCCTTCGATGACGTGATCGAGCGGCGTCAACGCTTGGCCGTCGGCGCGCGCGAGCGTCGCCGACAGGCCGATGATCGGCGTTTCGGGCGGCAAGGCGTCGACGATCTTGTCGTATTCGCCGGATCCGAGGCGGTGCGCCTCGTCGATGAGAACGCAGCCCCACGGAGTCGCGGCGACGGTGTCGAGGCGCCCGTCCTTGGCGGCGCTTTGGCGCATCGCCATGACCACGTCGCCGTCGAACGAGTCTTCGCCGCCGCCGACGCGGCTGTGCGTCAGGCCGAGCCAGGCGCCGATCTTGGGGCCGTTTTGCTGCGCCAGCGCGCCGCGGTCCTGAAGGATCAGAACCTGGCCGCTCACGTGTTCGCGCAGCTTTTGGATCATCCCGGCCATCACCGCGGTCTTGCCGCCGCCGGTCGGCAGCACGAGCCCCGGCTTGCGGCCGTTGCGAACGGCGTAGACGGCCTGCTCGACCATCTGCGCCTGGTAGGGCCGCAGGGCGAACGTCGGGTCGGGGGCGAGCGACGGCGGTGCGCGGCGCGGCGGAAGCGCGGATTCGGCGCCGGCCTCCGCCTCGCGCGGGTCCTGCAGAAGGTCGGTCATGACGGAACGGGTCTCCCTCGACCGGCCCAAGCGCGCCTGCGGACGGCGCGGCGCAGTAGATTGGCTTATAGGCGATCCGCGGCGGCGCGGGCGAGACCGCCCGGCCGGGAACCGGATCGCGTCAGTCCCGGATCATCAGGAACCAGGTGAAATCGTCGGCCGGAAAATTCGGATCGCCGTGGTACTGAAAGCCGCAGTCGAGCCACCGAAACGCGCTGTGCCGCGCCATGAACTCGCCGGCGAAATCGCGCTTGAACAGCCGTTCGGCATGGCCGCGGTAGGTCGTTTCAAAAGAATTCCGCCCCCCTTTCGTGAAGTTTCGGCTCCGTATAGGTCACCATGGCAAGCGCCATTCTGTCGGCGAACGCGGCGCGCTCGGCGCTGCTGCGTGAATCCGGCGCATACTCTTCAAATTCTCCGGCCCAAACAACGCGCTGTTCAAAACTTGAATGAACTAAAACTCTAACCCGCACAAATTCGGTAGAGTGCTCGACCATAAGTTCGACTGTGTAGTCTGGCGGTCGATCGTGATCGGCAAACGAACGCAGCAGTCCTTTTTCGGGCGGCATGCGCCGCTCCAGCGCTTCGAACAAGTTTCTCTCCAAGCTTGCGTCGAATCGAGGACGTTGCGTGCCGACGAAGTCTTCTGGTGAAGGTGTCATGGTCATCGAAACGTATTTCCGATGATCGTTATCGCTCCAATTCGCTGTCAGCGGAAAAATTGCTACAGCGCAAGCGATCGCGGCAATCGCCGCCATTGAACGTGCAATGAGGTTGACTGGCGGCACAAATTTGAAAGTCGGCGGCGGCACATGAATTGTGCCGACGAATCGATAACCGATTCTTGATCTGGTTTCGATAAACCGCGCAGACGCCTTTGTCTCGCCAAGCGCCGCTCGCACGCGTCGGACGCACGAATTCATCCGATCGTTCGCGCCATGTGGCGAATTGGACCAGAACACCGAGATCAGCTCTGAGCGAGTTACGACGCGATCTCGGTGCTCGATGAGATATGTCAACAATTCGAGCGGCTTGCGGGCGATACTCACGGCATCGCCGCGCCAGCAGAGTGACGCGGCGCGCTGATCAAGTTCGAATTCGCCGAAACAGAGCTTTTTTCGATTCATGGGCATGCTCGGTCGACTATCAAATAGCCAAACTGTTGCGTCCAGCCCCGTCACCCAAAGGGCAGAAACTCGGACAGCATCGAGTCACATGCCAAGCACCGCCTACGTATCTAGAAAGTTAGAAATTCGTTCGAAATATCCAGTTGAGATTTCACCAGCAAGTCCTTAGCCGAATACGTACTCATGATTTTGAATAAAAGCGCATCAATGTGAAATCTAAAAGGAGTTGAATGATGTTAAGAATTGCGATCGTTGCACTAGCTACGGCTTGTGTGTCGCCAGCAGCGCGGGAAGAAGTTCAGCCATCAATGGCTGGAAGAGAAGAAATGGCTGTGCGTCAGGCGATGCTCAACTACATTGATGCATTCTATCAAAACGATGAGGAATTGGCGCGCGAGAGCATTTGGGAAGGCATAAGCAAACACGGTTACGGTCGCCGTGCGTCGGGAGATCCATACCAGGGGCCATTTTATATGACTTGGGAGGATTTGCTTGAGCACGTGGCGGGCTATCGATCCAATGATCCCGTTGGTCCCGGCGCGCCGAGGTCGGTTTCGGTTTTTGAAGTAAGCGATAAGACAGCGTCGGGCAAACTCGAAGCGGATTGGGGGTTCGACTACGTTCACCTTTCTAAGATCGATGGCACATGGAAAGTCGTGAACGTACTCTGGCAAACCTACCCAAATCCGAACGAGGTTGCTGAAGACTAGATCGCTATTGATGCGCGATGATGAATTACGAGGATCGCGCCGGATTTGCGTCTAGCGCTAGGTTCTCGCCATTAAGAACCAGGTGAAGTCGTCGGCCGGGAAATTCGGGTCGCCGTGGTACTGAAAGCCGTAGTCGAGCAACCGAAACGCGCTGTGCCGCGCCATGAACTCGCCGGCGAAATCGCGCTTGAACAGCCGTTCGGCGTGGCCGCGGTACGTCACTTCGGCCGGTGACGGGTTGTAGTATTCGCAAATGACGACGTAGCGCCGGCCGTTGGCGGCGAGCTGGTCGTAGGCGCGCGGCAGCATCTCCGGATTGAGGTGAATCAACACGGTGCAGGTGAACGCGAGGTCCGACGGCTCCGCCGGCGCGACGTCGAGCAACGAGCCTTCCGCCACCTCGACGCCGGGCAGCGTCCGCAAGTCGGCGGCCGCCTTGGCGTTGATTTCGACGCCCTTCAGGGCCGCATCGGGCAACAGCGTGCGCAGGGCCGCGAGGTTGAGCCCGACGTTGGCCCCAAACTCGGTGACGCTGGCGACGCTCGACGTGCGGGCCAGGATTTTCGACCACAAGTGGGTGCGCGCCGCGACAAGGTGAGCGCCCTTCGAGCGATCGACGTAGGCGTCGCCGAAGTCGCCGGCCCAGAAGTTTTCCTGTTCGGTGTCGTACGCGGTCGCAAGTTGGGTCATGGGCCGAGGTCCGATCGGTGATCGCCGGCCGCGATCCTGGCCGGATTCGCCGCTGCGACGATGCCTTCTTCACAACAACAACTTCACTCGATCCGATAAGACGGCGGGCCGGCGGGCCAAGCCCGCTGCGGCATGCAAGCGCGAAGCGGCGCCGGCGAATCCGCTGTGCGCCATGAGAATACGCACCGCAGCGAGCTTGGTTTGTGTTTGATTCAGTCGCCGCGGCTTAGAATTCCCTGGATCGCCTCAAGGGCGGCGTCCCGGCCGGCGACGTAGTCCGCGCCGTTGAAGGCGACGGGCACGTCCATTTCGATCCACTTGCGATGATCGACGGGTGACGTGTTCTGCCAATGCAACGGGGAGAAACTGACCGACAACTTGCTGAACGGCAATGTGAACGGCTCTTCCTCGCCCGTAAAATTCGGCGATGCGCCGCTGGGCGTGCCGACGAACACCGGCCTGCCGAGCGAATCGAGTCGAGAAATGAAGATTTGAGTTGCTGAAAATGACATGTGGCTGGTGATCACGAAGACCCGGTGGTCCGGAGAGGCGGCCTCGAACGCCAGCAACGCCCGCGTGAGCGGCACGCTCAGGTGCGCGTTGCCGCCGTTGTTGTGGCGCACGTCGACGACCACCGCGCTCACGTTTCGCGTTTGGTCAGCGACCTGGTCCGCAAAATCGGCCAACGATGCGCCGATGCGGCTGTCGCGAAAGCTGTTGATTTGTAAATACAACGCATCCTTTCCAAGCGGCGCGGACCAGTAGTTGTCCTCGACACGCACCAAATACAGCGGCGGCTCGTCCAGGTTCGCAGGCGGCGTAAGTTTGCGGCCGACGTCGTAATCGCCGCTCGGCAGCGTCGTGTTCCGGACGTCCCCGTTCGCCAACCGCACGGATGCGGAAATTTCGCCGGACTCGTCTGCGAGGCCCAGTTCGCGCAGGAACACGGTTCGCCGAAGCCCGAGCTGGGCGCCGATATAGCGCACCGTGCGGTCGTTGTCGGCTTGGACAAATGGGTCGATCGCCGCCATCAGGGCGCCGCGATCGAGACCGCCCAGATTCAGCACCTCGGCGCCCACCAGATGGCTGAATTCCGGCGCCGCGTCGACTATGAAGAGTCCGTCGTCAAAATCAAAAAAAGTGACCGGCAAGACCCGCGATTCAAAGTTCCTCGCCGTGACGTCGCTCGGACCGCCCACGAACGTGTGGCCGTCGGAGATGCCGGCGACGATCCGGCGAGCCTGCATCCAAATCTGATCGTCGGTTCGCCGACCGACTTCGGAGATCAACAAGTCGATATCGCTGTCAAATGAATCCGGCACGGCCGCTTCGTCGCAGCCGAACCGCATGCGGTGGGCTTCGCGGCGCAGCAAATTGAGATCGAATCCCCATTCTGCCTCGCGTCCCGAGACTGAGCCCCCCGGCAGGCCGAGTCGGCGACGAAATTCGGGATCGTCGCGGTAGACGGCGAAGGCATCGTCGCGTTGCAGCCGAACCAGCGCCCGACGCTCTCTGAGCGCGACGTCGAGCCATTCCAGCGCCGCATCCCGTTGGCCGGCGCCTGCGTAAATCTGCGCCAGCCGGTGGGCGGCGTAATTCTTGTAAATCGAACCGGTGCGTCGCACGTTGAGGTAGGCCTCAATCGCCTTCTGCGTTTCTCCGATTTCGATCATGGCTTCGGCGAGCGCGGCCCACGTTTGGTGATTGTCGCCATCGACGGCGATTAAGCGCTCAATATCGCCGATGCGGGACGCGAGAATCGCGGCGTCGTCAATGTTCTGAATGTCGTTGTAGAGTTCATAGTAGGCGGCGGGAGTCAGCGGCGGCGACGCCGAGGAGCGCGCGATAACGTTGCATGCAGTTACCCGTTTCAAGCGCCGGCACCCTATGAAACAGAGTCGCCGGGTTCAAATTACGATGACGCAAGGGAATTCACGAACCCATCGCGGACTAGGCCCGCACCCGCGCCGCCCAGACGACGTAGCGCAATGGTCCGCGCGTTTTGGCGTCGAACGGGTAGCACGTGACGAGGGCGAGGCGCGGCGGTCCGCCGTCGGGAGTGATGCCGGAACGGTCGTGGCGCACCACGTCGGCGCCGGTGACTTCAAATTCCGTGACCGCGCCGTCGGCCAGAGTCACCCGGATCGTGTCGCCGATTCTCAAGTCCTTCAGAAACCGAAAGTGGGTGTCGCGGTGGGCCGCGATCACCGCGACGCCGGGAGCGCCGGCGGGCGGTGTCACCGCCAGGTGCGCCGGTCCGAAGGCCATCGCTTCACCCCCGGCTTCGGCCAGCACGACCTGGCGCTTGCCGAGTCGCGGCGCCTCGACGACGGCGACCGGCCAGGTGTCGGCCCACGGCCAGGGTTTCGCCGCCGCGTCGCCGGCCTGGACGCGAGTCCAGGCCCGCTCCAGAAGCGCTTGAGCGACTTCTGCTTTCACCGGGATCCAGGCGGCGTCGACGGCGAGGAACGCGCCGACGGCGGCGAGCGCGAGGCTCGCCGCCGGGAGCGGACGGAGAAGGAGGGAGGGCCTCATCCGCCGCTCCGCCGCCGCGCACCCGCCAGCGCGCCGGCCAGCCCGAGAGCCAGAAGCGCGAGGCCGATCCACAACCGGGTCGCGAACAGCGCCGCGCCCTGCGGCAACGGCACGCCGCGCACGTTGGTGATCACGGCGCCCGGGGCGTTGCGCACGGCGAGTTCGCCGAATTGGTCGCCGGTAAGCCGCGCCTCGCGCAAAATCGGTCCGGTTTCGGTTCCGAACACCTTGTCGAAGTCCCAGCCGTCCGGGAGCATCGTCGGCACGTCGGCGCGCACGCTCTCGACGCCCGCCGGGCGCGACGGCGTGACGTCGACCGCGACCAGGCTGGTGAGCCGCGTCACCAAAGAAAAATCGAGCGCGGTGGCCAGCACGAGCTTGTCGATGGCTTCCCAGTCGCCGCCGGTGAAGCGGGTCTCCTCGATCGCGGCGATCTTGGACCGGGCCCACAGCACCGCGACGCCGTTCCCGTCCGCGGCCTGGGCGAGGTCGAGATCGGCCGCCCAGCGGGTTCCGGCGAGATCGCCGGCGATCCGCAATTTTCCGTCGAGATCCGACGCCCGGGCGGTCACGATCACCGGTTCGCCGGCGTACAGGTCCGGCAACGGGTCGGGCCAGATTTCGCTGGCGACGCCGGCGGGAAACCGGGCCGTCAAGTCCGTCATCACCGGGCGTTCGAGCTGCTGGAAGAGCTGGCCGGCCTTGTCGGCGACCTCCGACACGTCGCCGATGTGGGTGAACGTGCCGCGCCCGAGGCGCGCCGCGCGGGTCATGAAGTAGCTGTTGGGGGCCGACCCGATGCCGACGGTGAACAGGCGCGAGCGTCCGAGACCGGCGTCGATCGCTTCGAACAGTTGAGATTCGTTGCCGATCGCCCCGTCGGTGAGAAAGATCACCTGACGCACGCGGCCGTCGTCGCCGGGATCCAGATCCCGCAACGCGGCGCGCAACGGGTCCAGCATTTCGGTGCCGCCGTTGGCTTCCAAGTTGGCGACGAAGCCTTTCGCGTAGGCGACGTTCTCACGCGTCGCCGCAACCGGCCGCGGGAACACGAGATCGTAGGTGTCGTCGAACCGAATGACGTTGAACAGGTCGTCGACTTCGAGCCGGTCGAGCGCCAAAAGCAGCGCTTGCTTGGCCTGCGGCATCGACGGACCAGCCATGGAGCCGGAATTGTCGATAACGAAGATCGCTTCGCGCGGGCGGCGCGGCGCGTCCGCGTTGAGCGTCGCCGGCGGCGTCACCATCGCCAGCAGATAGGTCTCGCCGTCCAGGTCCTGTTTGAACAAGGCCGCGTGGGGCTTCTTGCCGTCGGCGGCGGTCCATTCGAGCACGAAATCCTTGTTGGCCGGCGCGGCGCCGTCTTCGAGACCAACGAGCACATGACCGTCGGCGAGACGCTCGACTTGAACGCCGTGGTACGAGCTTTTCACCGCTCCGAGAGGAAAGCCGGCGCGCACGTCGACCTGAATGAACACCGGCAAGCGCGGCGCGTCGGGTTCCGCGTCGGGATGCATGACCGGCGGCGAAATGCGTCCCGCGTCCGGCACGGGGTCGGACACGGCGAGTCCGGTCGAGCCGTCGAAGTCCACCATCTGGATCAAGTCAGGCTCGGGGATGTAGCGCGGACCGACGACCATCGGGAACCGCAGCGAAAACACGCCGTCCTTTAAGACGGCGATGTCTTGATATTCGATCTGGACGACGACGGTTTCGCCGGGCCCGATGTTGGCGACGGCGTTGGTGAAGATGTTCGGGCGCTCCTGTTCGACCAGGCTCGCCTTCTTTCCCGCCGCCTTCGCCTCTTCGTAGATGGCGCGGGCTTCTTGCTTTTCCTTGACGATCCCCTCGATGAAGCGGTCGCCGATGATCATCTTCAACGTGTCGACGCCCGAATCCTCAGGCAACGGAAACACATAAACGCCTTCGACCCACATGTCGGAGGGGTTGGTGAAGCGCTGCGTGACCCGGGCGCGGACGATGGGGCCGGCGACATCGATCTCGACGTCGGTCGCGACGCGGGGCGCCTCGACGTAGAAGCCGGGCTTGACCGTCTTCAAGAGCAGCGTGCCGATTCCCTGGTCGCCAAGTTGGACCAAGCCGGGCCCCGCCGGCGCGGCGTGCGCCGCGCTGAGCGCGCCCAACAAAGCAAGAAGTACGGCGGCGATCAGAGCGACAGCCAGGCTGTGCGGCGCGCGCGGCAGAGGTTTCATGTCGGTGGTCCCGTCCTCGTGTGTCCCGAAACCAAGCTCCGCCCGGTTCGCGCCCCTCAAGCGGCCGCTTCAAGCCCAAACAGCGACGGAATAGGGCGAAGCGGCGCCGGGCGCCGCGGCGCGGCTGAACGGTCGGCGGTTTGAATTCGCAATTCGACAGAGTCCTGCATTCCGACCGAGCTGGGATCAAAGTAGGCGGCTGGCGGCGTCGCGGCGTCTGTCGTCAGGCTGTTGGTAAGAGCGGCGAGCGCGTCGCGGCCACTCTGCGCCGGATCGGATGAGCCCCGTTTTCGTCAAGGAGCGGGCTTGGAGCCGGACGCACGTCGGCGTAGTTTCCGCGCGCCGATTCAGGGAGTTGTTCATGTCCGCCGACACGATTGACGTCATTCCAGCGCCGCTCAGCCTAGCCGTTCAACGCCTCAAGCCGTCCGCCACCATCGCAGTGACGACCAAGGCCGCCGAACTCAAGCGCGCCGGACGCGACGTCATCGGCCTCGGCGCGGGCGAACCGGATTTCGACACCCCGGACAACATCAAAGCCGCGGGAACGAAGGCGATCGCCGACGGCAAGACCAAGTATACGCCCGCCGACGGCATCCCGGAGTTGAAAGAAGCGATCGCGCGCAAGTTCAAGCGCGACAACGCTCTCGACTACGCGGTCTCGAACATCCACGTATCGACCGGCGGCAAGCCGGTGATTTTCAACGCCTTCTACGCCACGCTCAATCCCGGGGACGAGGTGGTGATTCCGGCGCCCTATTGGGTGACCTACCCGGAGCAGGTGCGGATGTGCGGGGCCGAGCCCGTGTTCGCCGACGCCGGTCCCGACACCGGTTGGAAGCTGACGCCCGCGGTTCTGGACGCCGCGATCACGCCGAAGTCCAAGTGGTTGGTGCTGAATTCGCCGTCGAACCCGACCGGCGAAGGCTACACCCGCGACGAACTGCGCGCGCTCGCCGACGTGCTCGCCAAGCATCCGCACGTTTGGGTGCTGACGGACGATATGTACGAACACCTTGTCTACGACGGATTCGAGTTCGCCACGATCGCCCAGGCCGCGCCGGAATTGAAGCCGCGCACCTTGACCATGAACGGCGTGTCCAAAGCTTATTCCATGACTGGTTGGCGCATCGGCTACGCCGGCGGTCCCAAGGATCTGATCACGGCGATGCGCAAGATCGCGAGTCAGACGACGTCCAACCCGTGCTCGATCTCGCAATGGGCGGCCGTGGAAGCGCTCGACGGAACGCAGGCATTCATCGCCGAGCGAAACGCGGTCTTCAAGCAGCGCCGCGACCTCGTCGTCGACGCGCTGAACGCCGCCCCCGGCTTGAGTTGCCGCCGGCCCGTCGGGGCGTTTTACGTGTTTCCAGACGCGAGCGGCCTGATGGGCAAGAGATCGCCCGGCGGCGCGGCGCTGACGGACGACGTCGCTCTCGCCACCGCGCTGTTGGAGGAAGAAGGCGTCGCCGTGGTTCCGGGCTCGGCGTTCGGCCGCGGCGCGGCGTTCCGCGTTTCCTACGCCACGGGAACCGAGGCCTTGACCGAGGCCTGCGCCCGCATCACGCGGTTTTGCAGCGGCGTCGTGTGACATCGCCGCCTTTCCAGATGTGTCGGTTCTGACGCATGTTGGCGTGAAGGCCCGAGCCCGGCCGGCGAAATCGGGCGCGGCGCCGCAGGGGGAAGGGCGCGGTCATGGACATGGCATTGGTTTTCGACGCCGTCATCGGATTGATTGTCGCGGCGTCGCTGGTGCTGGGCGCCGGCCATGGGTTCTGGCGCACGTCCGCCTCAACCCTTGCGCTCACGACGGCGTTCGCCGTGATCGCAATCTTCGGGCCGGCGTTGGGGTCGATGGCCGAAGAGTACGTCGCCTCGCAATTTTGGGCCGACGTTCTCGCCTACAGCGGCGGGTTCGCTCTTGCGTTTTTGATCGCCCGGTTTTTGTTCGGCTTCCTCGCAGGGCGATTCAGACGCGGATCGACGAACATTGTTGGCCGTCTCGGCGGATTCTTGATCGGCGGCGTCCGCGGCCTCGTGGCGGCGGCCGTCGTCCTGTTTGCGCTGAATGTTTTTGAGGCTCCCGGCGGATGGAAAGACAGCCACGCGGCGCGCGTCGCTCAGGAGGTTGTCGACGTGATCGCCGGGATCTTTATCTCGCCGATGGTCGCGCCGCCGTCCGCTCCGATCGAGGACGGTCCCGAAGCGCCGATTGAAGGCGAACCGCCAGTGCTCGGCGAGACTCCAAGCGTGCCGAACCGCGGTCCGGCGAGCGTCGACTTTGAGGTGCTCGACACCTCCGACGTCGAACTCACCCAAAACGACGCCTGCAACCGCGCCGCCGCCGCCTCGGCGTCGTCGACCGACCCGCGCCGAGGCTACGTGTGCGTGCCGTTGCTGTACGGCGCAAACCGCGAGCCGGATCCGGCCGGTGGCGAGAATCCGTTCGGGCCCCGCGTCGCGAGCGACACCGACGTCTGCATCGACGACGATGTTTGCAACGTGCGACTGGGGGTCGCGACCGTGACCGTCCCGCGCCGTCGCCGCGGGGCGGAAGGATCGCCGATCAAGAAGCTGCGTTCGCCCACGGTCGTCGCCACCGACCGCGACCGCAACAGCAAGTTCACCGTGTGGGACATCGATTCGATCGCCGACCCGCGCGCTTTTGCGGCCGTCGCGCGCGGCTACCTCGATGACGCCGAAATCTTTGAAGAACAGGCCTTCGTGTTCGTGCACGGTTTCAACATGGAGTTTCGCGACGCCGCGTTCCGCACGGCGCAGATCGCCTTCGATCTCGACTTCGACGGCCCGGCGTTTTTCTTTTCCTGGCCGGCGAACGGCGATGTTCTGGATTATCTCAGCGACCAAGACGACGCCGACGTGTCGGTGAACGAACTCGCGGCGTTCCTCAAGCTTGTTCGCCGGTCCGTGGGGCCGGACACGCGGGTTCACCTGATCGCGCATTCGATGGGCACACGGCTGACGGCGCAGGCGCTGGCGCGGCTCGACCGGGACGGGTATTTCGACGTCTACAGCGGCTTTGACGTCATGATCTTCGCGGCCGGCGACCTCGACGCGCAATTGTTTCGCGAGTGGGTGGGCGCAGACGTCGACCGCATGGCCGATCGGGTGACGCTGTTCGCATCCAAGCGCGACGTCGCCGTGGCCACCTCGAATGTGCTGCGGCAGTTGTCGACTCTGTGGAAGGACAATTCGGCCGATCCCAAGGAGCGCATCGGCTTGGCGGAGGAAGCGCGCGGCCCGTCGGTGTTTCCTCACATGACGACGATCGACCTGACGGCGGTCGGCGAGCCCGGCATTCTCGGCTTCAAAGACTTCAACCACGACGACTATGTCGGCGATCCGGATCTGATGGCCGACATCGCCTGTCAATTTCAGGGCGGACCGACGAATCCGAGCCAGCGCAGCCCGAAATTCGTCCCGGCGGTGCGCGCGGACGCGGCGATGTATTGGCGGTTCGAACCGGAAACGCTGGGCGACTCGACGTGCCTAGTCCGCTCGGCCGACGACTAGGAACTAAAACAGCGGCCGGTCGAGCAGATCGATTTCGGATTCGGGATCCAGCATCGCGCCTTCGCGGGCGATCTCAACCGCCCCAGCGCCGACGATGAAGATCGTGGCCCCGCCCACGACGCGAACGACCGCGTTGATGGCGGCGTCTTGGACGCCCAGGTGATCGGCGCTCAAGATGTAGTCGAGAACGCCGAAGCCGGCCAAAACGCCGCCCGTCAGCATCATCACCAATCCAAAAAACCTTAGGTCGTTCATGAGCCCGGCCCTGCGTCTGTCTCGTTCCGGGACGATCGCGTCCCAACAGGCGAAGCGGAGCAATCGATACGCCAAACACGGGAGTCGTGCGCCGATTCAGCCCCGAATTCGGGAGAATCGCTCAAAACAGAGGGCTTGCGAACGATATGTCGATCAACTAACTGACGAAATGTTATGACCGTTCTCGACCGCGCCAACGCCCTCGCCAACGCCAGCCGGCTTTCGATTCTGACCTGGTTGGCGGATCCGGACGCGAGCTTTCCGCCGCAAGTCCACGGCGACAAGCGAGGGGATGGCGTCTGCGGGGCGTTCATCGCCGAAAAGCTCGGCGTCACCGCGGCCACGGCGTCGGCCCACTTGAAGATTCTTACGGACGCCGGGCTCGTGCGGGCAAGGCGAATCGGCAAGTGGACCTATTTCAAACGGGTCGATGGGGCCCTTGAGGCGCTCGGGCGCGACATCGCCAATCTCTAAGGAGACGACCATGACCGCCGACCTCGCGCGCCTCAGCGCGTTTTCATTCCGGGACACCGGCGGCAATCCAGCGGGAGTCGTTTTTCTCACCGACTTTCCAGACGACGCCGAAATGCGGCGGGTCGCCGCGGACATCGGCTATTCCGAAACCGCGTTTCTCGTACCCGACGGCGACGCCTGGCGCGTGCGCTACTTCGCGCCGGCGACTGAAATCGCTTTTTGCGGCCACGCCACGATCGCGCTTGGCGCCGAACTTGGCGCACGCCGCGGCGCCGGCGTCTACCGCCTGAAACTGAATGACGCCGAGATCACCGTCGAAGCCGCGGAGTCGAACGGCGGCTGGAGCGCGGCGCTCATCTCACCGTCGACCTGGTCGAAGCCGATGGACGCGGATCTGAAGCGGCGGCTGCTTGACGCGTTCGCACTGACCGACGCCGATCTCGACGTCTCGGTTCCGCCGAGCTTGGCGCACGCCGGCGCCACGCACGGCGTCCTGGCGCTGCGGGACCGCGCGCGGCTCGCGTCGATGACTTACGACTTCGAGCCGATGAAGGCCTTGATGCAGGACGCCGACCTGACGACGGTGAGTTTGATCGTTGTGGAAAGCCCTGCGCTGATTCATTCCCGCAACGCCTTCGCCGTCGGCGGAATCGTCGAGGATCCCGCAACCGGCGCCGCCGCCGCCGCCCTTGGCGGACTGTTGCGCGATCTCGGTCGCCTCGACTTTGCGGGAGGGACAGCGGAATTCCGCGTTCACCAGGGCGACGACATGGGCGTTCCGTCCCGGCTCGACGTGCGCGTGGGCGCGGAAGCCGGGTCGCCGGTGCGCGTGGCCGGGACGGTGCGGCGACTCGCCTAGCCGCCGTCTTTCCAAACCAGCTTGTAAAGATCGAAGCGGCGGTCGCGCAAATTGCGGACCGTGCCTTCGGCGCGCGCCCACGCGAGGTCGGCCAAGTTAAGGTCGGCGAAGGTGACGATTTCGACGTTTTCCGACGCTTCTTCTGCGATGCCGTCGCGCGCGAACGGAAAGTCGCACGGCGTCAGGATCGCCGATTGGGCGTACTGCACGTCCATGTTTTCGACGTTGGGCAGATTGCCGACGTTGCCCGACATGACGACGTAGCACTGGTTTTCGATGGCGCGGGCCTGAGCGCAATAGCGCACCCGCATGTAGCTTTGGCGGTTGTCGGTGCAGAATGGCACGAACAGAATTTTGGCCCCCTCGTCGGCGAGGCGGCGGGCGAATTCCGGAAATTCGGAATCGTAGCAGATCAGCACCCCGATCGGGCCGCAGTCGGTGTTGATCGCGTGCACTTCATCGCCGCCGACGATGTTCCACCAGTACTTTTCATTCGGGGTCGGATGAATTTTCTCCTGCGCGTGGACGGATCCGTCGCGCAGGAAGACGTAGGCGACGTTCTGAATGTCGTCGTCGTCGGCGCGCGTCGGGTGCGACCCGCCGATGATGTTGATGTTGTAGCGCATCGCCAACGCGCTCATCTCCTTGACGAACCGGGGCGTGTGGCGAGTCAGGGCCTCGATCGACTCGGCCGGCGTCAGCTTCTTCTTTTCAAACGCCAGCAGCTGCAAGGTGAACAGCTCCGGAAAGACGACGAAGTCGGCGCGATAGTCCGCGGCGACGTCGACGAAGTATTCGACGTTGGAGAAAAACTCCTCGACATCGGCGACATAGCGTTGCTGGAATTGCACCGTGGCCACGCGCACGGTCTCGGGATCGCGGCGACTCGCCGGGGCCTGGGTCAGATCCGGGTCGAAGTATGGGTTGCGCCAGATCATGCGCGCCGCGGCGCCCAGCGATTCCTTGTCCGCGGGCGCGTAGTCGAGCATGACGCCGGCGGCTTCGAAGCCCTGTCGCAGTTGGAACGCCGCCACTGGGTCGCGGATTTCCTTGTCGATGACGGCCTGGAGATAGGCTTGCGGCGATTGATAGATTTTTGCGCGTCGGGCGTAGCCCGGCAGGCGGCCGCCGAAGGTGATGCCTTTCAGCGCCAATTCTTCGCACAGACGCTTGCGGGCGTCGTAGAGGCGTTCGCCGATGCGCATGCGCCGTTCGTCGCGGTCGACGACGACCTCCATGCCATACAGCCAGTCGCCGTTCGGGTCGTGACGCGAGGCGTAGCCTGCGCCGCAGATGACGTCCCAAGTGTGCGGACCCATCGCCGTCGCCTCGTCGATCATGAACGTCGCGGCGTGTCCGACGATGCGGCCTTCGCGCTCGACGATGAATTGGCCTTCTGGGAATCGGGACAATTGCCCCTGCACCATCCCCCGCGTGTATTCGCCTTGGCCCGGGTAGGTTTTGCGGTGCAGCGCGATGATCCCGTCGATGTCTTCCGGACGCGCGGTGCGCACGACCAATTTGGCGGGGGCGGTGGGGGCGTTCATCGGCGGCGTCCGTTCCTAAAATTCTCAAGCTCCGCCTAGGTATACGTCCCTCCGGCGCGCGCAAGCCGGGAAACCTCTTGATGTTCCGCGAATCGTCCTTGCTGTTGCACCGCACACTCGGCGAACATCTTACCGCCCGGGCCGTGGAGTCGGCCCGACGGCCCCGCGCTTGCCGGACCGGCCCGCGGCCCTCCACCCCATGCTGTGGAGGATCGAACATGGCGAATGGCAGAGCAGCGACCGCGCGAGCGGTCGCGCTTGTGGGACCTTACGGCTCCGGAAAGACTGAACTGCTCGAAGCGCTTCTTTACGCGGCCGGCGCCCGCGACAAGAAGGGCTCGGCGGAATCCGGAGACCGAATTGGCGACACGAGCCCGGAAGCTCGCGCGCGAGGCATGTCCACGGAAGTGAACGTCGCCTCATTCGACTACCTCGACGATCGGTACGCCCTTCTCGATTGTCCTGGATCCATTGAGTTCGCCGGCGACGCGACGTTCGCCCTGCCGGCCGCCGACCTCGCCGTGGTGGTCGCCGAAGCCGACCCCGACAAAGTCGCGGCGGTGCAACCCACGCTTCAAGAACTTCACCGCCTCGGCGTCCCTCACATTCTCTTCTTGAATAAGATCGACGAAGCGGGCGGGCGCGTGCGCGACCTGCAGTCGTCGCTCCAGGACATTTCCCCGCGCCCGATCGTTCTTCGCCAGATTCCGATCTGGGAAGGCGAGACCGTAACCGGTTTCATCGATCTGGCGTCGGAACGCGCCTACATTTATCGCTCCGGCAAAGAATCCCAGCGCGTCGACATTCCGTCCGACCTCGCCGACCGCGAAGCCGACGCACGCTTCCAAATGCTGGAGAAGCTCGCCGACTTCGACGACGCCTTGATGGAAGCGCTGTTGGAAGACGCCAATCCGGAACAAGACGTCGTCTTCAAGGACCTCACGGACGAACTTCAAGAAGGACTCATCACGCCGGTGCTGATCGGCTCCGCGAAAACCGGCGGCGGCGTGCGGCGGCTTCTCAAGGCCCTGCGCCACGAAATGCCGGCGCTCGAAAAAACCGTCGAACGTCTTCTCGGCGCCGCGCCCAAGTGCGCGGGCTCAGCGTACGTTTTCAAGACGCTTCACGCCGGCCAGACGGGCAAGCTGTCGCTGGTGCGAGTCCTCACCGGGAAACTCGCTGACGGCGCCACCTACGCCCGAGGCGACGGCGAAACCATGCGCGGGTCAGGCCTGATGACCGTCGACGGCGGCGAACACAAGCGCGCCGATCGCGGCGTCGCTGGCGATGTCGTTGCGATCGGCCGTCTCGACGACGTCGCGACCGGCGAGATCGTGGTGATCGAGGGAGCCGGAATTCGGCCGGCGCACACGATTGAGGCGCCGCCCTCGGTGTTCGCCCTCGCCGCCCGGGCCGGCGACCGCAAGGACGAGGTCAAGCTCACCGGGGCGATGTCGAAACTCGTCGAGGAGGACCCGTCACTGAGCTTCGGCGCCGACCCGGACACCGGAGAGTTTCTTTTGCGCGGTCTCGGCGATGTCCACCTTCGCACCGCGATCGCAAAGCTGGAGCGCAAGTTCGGAGTCGGCGTCGCCACGTCGACGCCGGAAACGCCGTACCGCGAAACGATCCGCAAGTCGTCCACGCAGCGCGGACGTCACAAGAAGCAGTCGGGCGGGCATGGCCAGTTCGGCGACGTCGTGATCGAAGTGCGGCCTTTGGAGCGCGGCGCCGGTTTCGCGTTTCAACATAAGATCTCCGGCGGCGTCGTGCCGAAGCAGTACTTTCCGGCGGTCGAGTCCGGCGTGCGTGACGCGTGTGAGAAGGGCCCGCTCAGCTTTCCCGTCGTCGATGTCGGGGTCACCTTGATCGACGGCTCCTACCATACCGTCGACAGCTCCGAGATCGCGTTCCGCACAGCAGGACGCATCGGCATGCAGGCTGCGCTGGCGGAGTGTTCGCCGGTGCTTCTCGAACCGATCTGGAAGGTCGAGTTCGTCACCCCGGCCGACACGGTGTCGCGGGTGACGGCGATTCTCACCAGCCGGCGAGGCCAAATTCTCGGCTTCAACCCACGCGACGGTTGGAACGGTTGGGATCGAGTCGAGGGCTATCTGCCGCAGGCGGAGCTCAACGACCTGATCATCGAGTTGCGATCGGCGACCCAGGGCGCTGGCAGCTTCACGGCCCATTTCGACCACATGGCGGAGTTGACGGGTCGGCTCGCCGACCAGGTCCGTGAAGACAAGACCGCGGTTCCCGCGGCCTAGAAAACGCGCGGCAAGGGGCGTCGTCGCGCGCGCGGCCGGTTCTGCTTCGGCGGACCGGCCGCATTTTTTTGACCTCTGGGCGAGCCGTTTCCAACCAAAGCCGGAGGTCGGGCTTGAACGTCGGGTCTGAACGACTAGATTTTAGAAGAATTCTAAAACGGACCGCGCCGCGGGCGAATTACTTGTGAGGGACGTCATGAGCATCGACATCGACATCGGCATCAAGAAAGACGACCGCGAAGCGATCGCGGAAGGGCTCTCAAGGGTCTTGGCCGACACCTATGTGCTGTACTTGAAAACCCACGGCTACCATTGGAACGTCACCGGTCCGATGTTCAATACGCTGCATCTCATGTTCGAGACGCAATACAACGAACTCTGGATGGCCGTGGACGAAATTGCGGAACGCATCCGCGCCCTTGGCGTCTTCGCCCCGGGTTCCGGCGGCGACTTCGCGAAATTGTCTCAGATCAAGGAAACCGCCGGCGTTCCCAAGGCCGAAGACATGATCGCCGACCTCGCTAAGGGGCACGAACGCTTGGCCAGGAGCGCGCGCGACGCGTTCAAAGCCGCCGACAAGGGAGACGACGAGCCGACCATGGACTTGCTCACACAGCGGATGCAGGCGTCGGAAAAAACCGCCTGGATGCTCCGCTCGATGCTGGAATAGGCTCATTGCCCGAGCTGCTCATTTTTGATTGCGACGGCGTTCTCGTCGACAGCGAACCGATCGCCAACGACGTGATGGCGCAGCATTTGTCCCAGGCCGGTCTGCCGACAACCTGCGAAGAGGCGCGGCGACACTTGGTGGGCCTGTCGATGGCGGCGGTGGTTGAGTGGGCCGAAGAGCGGCTGGGTCGGCCGCTGTCTCGAGACTGGACGTCGACCGTCGAAACCGCGACGTGCGCCGCCTTGAGCCGCAGCGTCGAACCTGTCCCTGGCGTGGTCGCGTGGATTGACCGCGTTGAGGCGGCCGGCTGCCGGACCTGCGTGGCCTCCTCGGGGTCGATGGAAAAACTGCAGACGACGCTCGGACGCACTGGACTTTGGCAGCGTTTTTCAGGCCGCGTCTTCAACGCGTCCATGGTCGAGCGAGGCAAGCCGGCCCCTGACTTGTTTCTTCACGCCGCGGCTCGCATGCAGGTCGATCCCGCCTGCGCCGTCGTGCTTGAAGACTCTGTCGCCGGAGTCCGGGCGGCGGTGTCGGCCAAGATGAGAGTCATTGGGTTCGCAGGCGATCCCGAAACGGACGCCGTCGGATTGCGCGACGCCGGCGCGGAGGTCGTCGGCGGCATGGCGGGCGTCGACGTTCTGTTGGGCCTGAACAGGAACAAAAAAAGGCCGGGCCATTGAGGCCCGGCCTTGTGAGTCTGCGCACGCCTTCGGGGAGGAGACGACGTGCGGAAAGAACCTTTCGAAGGGGATCGGTTCGCGAACCGAGATAGGCGCGTGTCGGCGGCGGCGAAAGAGCCGTTTCCGCAAAGCCCACATGCGAGATTGCATGGCTCCGTCAGCGATCCCAGGCGCGGGCTTCGATGACCAGGAAATCGCGCAGGGCGGCGAGGCGGCGCGAGTTTCTCAATTCCTCCGGGTAGACGAAGTGCACTTCAAACTCGGGCCCGTGAATTTCGGGCAGGATTTTCACCAAGCGCTCGGAGCCGCGCGCGAGATAGTCGGGCAGGCTGCCGACGCCGAGTCCCGCTTCGATCGCGCGTTGCACGCCCAACACGGTGTTGACGGTCAGCGCCGCGCGGCGCGGCGCTCCGTTCGATTCCAGCCGCAAGGGCCAGTCGAGATCCTTCATCGGCGACGCGGCGCCGCGCGCGCCGTAGACGATCAACGGGTGTTCGGCCAGTTGGTCGAGGCGTTGAGGCGCGCCGCGTTTGGCCAGATAGGCGGGCGAGGCGTAGAGACTTTGGCGCACGGTGAGAAGTTTCTTCTGCACCAGGTCAGATTGCGTCGGCCGCCACAAACGAAGGGCGGCTTCGACTTGAAACGTCGAAAGGTCGACTTCGGCGTCGTCGAGAATGAGTTCGAGTCGGATATCTGGATACGACGTCATGAACGCGTCGAGACGCGGCGTCAGCCAAGTGGTGCCCAGCGCGATCGGGGCGGTGACGTGCAAGTCGCCCGACGGCTTGTCGCGGCTGTCGGCGAGCTGGGCTTCCGCGAGGGCGACGCGGCCAGCCATGTCGTGCGCGATTTCGAACAGGATGCGCCCTTGTTCGGTC
>JAJFFL010000143.1 GCA_021776705.1 Alphaproteobacteria bacterium | reverse complement strand
CGCCGATCACCGCGGCGGCGGAACCGAACGCGGCGACGCGGCCCTCGGTCAAAACCAGGATGCGGTCGGCGAGCCGGCTGACCTCGTCGAGGTCGTGGCTGACGTAGAGCGTCGGCACGCTGAAGCGCTTCGGCAGATCTTCGAGGAACGGCAGGATGTCGGCCTTGCGGCCGCGGTCGAGGGCGGCGAGCGGCTCGTCGAGCAACAGCAGCTTCGGCCGCGTCAGGAGCGTGCGCGCGACCGCGACGCGCTGGCGCTCGCCGCCGGAGAGGCCGTCGACGCGGCGGGCGAGCAGCGGCGCCAGATCGAAGGCGTCGACGACGCGGTCGAAACCGAAGCGCCCGCCGCCGTCGCCGCCGCGGGCGTCGGCGTAGGCGAGATTGCCGCGCACGTCGCGGTGCGCGAACAGGCGCGCGTCCTGAAACACGGTGCCGACCGGGCGCTTGTGGGCGGCGACGTTCACGCCCGCGTCGGAATCGAACCAGACCTCGCCGCCGAACGCGATGCGGCCGGCGCGCGGCGTTTCGAAGCCGGCGATTAGCCGCAACAGCGTCGTCTTGCCGCCGCCGCTGGGCCCGAACACGGCGGTGACGCCGTCGAGCGGCAGGTCCGCGTCGACGTCGAGCGCGAAACCCGGCACGGCGTGCGCCGCGCGGAGGCGGAGCGCTTCAGCCGACACGCGGCGCCTGCCGTCGGTTGAAGGCGTAGACGAACACCAGGACCGTGAACGAGAACGCCAGCAGCAGCGCCGCGAGCGCGTGCGCCTCGCCGTAGCGCAAGGTTTCGACGTTCTCATAGATGGCGATGGAGATAACCCGGGTGCGGCCGGGGATCGCGCCGCCGACCATCAAGACGACGCCGAATTCGCCCACCGTGTGCGCGAACGTCAGCACCCCGGCGGTGACAAAGCCGCGCGCCGACAGCGGCGCGGCGACGGTGACGAAGGCGTCGAGCGGCGACGCCCGCAGGCTCGCCGCCGCCTCCATCGGACCGCGGCCGACGGCGGCGAACGCGGTCTGCAGCGGCTGCACCATGAACGGCAGCGAATAGATCACCGAGGCGAGGACGAGGCCGGAAAACGAGAACGTCAGCGTGTCGCCGGTCAGCGTCACCCAGAAGGCGCCCAGCGGCGCGGTCGGGTTGAAAAGGATCAAGAGATAAAAGCCGAGCACCGTCGGCGGCAGCACCAGCGGCAGGGCGGTGACCGCCTCGACGAGCGGCCGGATTCGGGCGCGCGTCGTCGCCAGCCACCAGGCCAGCGGGGCCCCGACGACGAACAGGATCGCCGTCGTCGCCGCGGCCAGCCGCAGCGTCAGCATCAGCGGGCCAAGGTCGGGGAGCGTCATGGCGCGCCGTAGCCGGCGTCGGCGAGCGCCGCGCGCGCCGCGTCGCTCTTGAGATAGGCGAGGAACGCGACGGCGGCGGGGTTGTCGCGGCCGCGAGTCAGCAGCACCGCGTCCTGGCGGATCGGATCGTGGCTGCCCGGCGGCGGGTCCCAGCGCGATCCCGGCTTCCGGTTTTCCGGACTGACGACCGACGACAGGGCGACGAAGCCGAGCTCGGCGGCGCCGGTGTTCACGAACGCGAACGCCTGCGAGATGTTGGCGCCGCGGACGAGCTTCGCCTCCAGCGCGTCGCCGACTCCGAGGGCGTTCATCGTCTGCACCGCGGCGAGACCGTAGGGCGCGAGATCCGGGTCGGCGATCGCCAGGCGGCGGAAGTCGCCGCCGCGCAGCACCGCGGCTCCGTCGCCGGCGAGGCGGTCCGGGTCCGGGCTCCACAGGGTGATCACGCCGACGGCGTAGGTGAAACGGGAGCCGGCGACGGCGAGGCCGTCGGCATCGAGCCGCGCCGGGCGCTCCTGGTCGGCGGCGAGCAGCACGTCGATCGGGGCGCCGTGGACGATTTGGGCGTAGAGGTGGCCGGTCGAGCCGACCGTCAAAACGACGTCGTGGCCGCTCGCGCGCTCGAAGTCGGCCTCCAGGCGCGACGCGGCGTCGCGGAAATTGGCGGCGACGGCGACCAGCGTCTCGTCGGCCCGCGCCGGCGCGGCGCCCCAGGCGGCGACGGCCCAGGCGGTCACAATCAAGGAAAGTCGTCGTCCGGTCACGCGGCGCCCCCCGGCCGATGATCGCGGCGGCGGCGGTTCGGCGCAAGCGGCGGCGGAAATCACCCCCGACGCGGGGTGCGCGGGCGCGCCGGCCGCTTGGCGCCGGCCGCGACTCCGTCCGGGGCCAGCGGCGGACGTTCGGGCGCCGGCGCGTCGAGCCGAATTCCCTCGCGCTCGAGGAGCAGGCGCAGCGCGATCTTCGCGGTCGGCGGCACGGCGACGGCGCCGGCGATCCAGCGCCGCACCGTCGAGCCGTCGACCTCGAGGTAGCGCGCGAGCCGCGTCTGCCAGCCCCACCGGCCGAACAGCCGCTCGCCGGCGGCCCGCAGGTCCGCCGGCGTCAGCCGGGCTCCGCGTTCGAACGTCGTGCGGTCCGACCGGCTCACGCCGCCGCCCCGGCGTGGGCGCGGGCGAAGTCGGCGATCAGGGCCGGGGTCGCGGTGTCGAAGCCGACGACGTCGAGCATGCCGCCGTCGGTCGGGTCGGCGATCGAGAAGCCGTTCGACACCATGCCGACGACCACCAGCTTGGCCGGGATGCCGCTCGCGGCGCGGTAGGAGCGCAACGCCTCCACCGGATGGATCGCGCCGGCCCAGGTCTCGGAGTCGGTGTAGACGACGAACACGTCGACCGGAATCTCGCGCGCCTGGGCGTAGAGCATCGGCAGGGCGCAGTCGGTGGCGCCGAACGACAGGCCGCCGATCCGCCCGACCAGCGCGTCGAGCCGTTCGTTCGGCCTCAGGTCGATCGGCGTCACCCCGGCGCCCCAGCCGTAGCGGGTCTCGCCCTCCGGCGCCTTGAACGCGTGCGGCCCGTCGGCGGAGAACGCCAGCGCGCGGACGTCGCTCTCCGTCGCCGCGGTGACCAGCGCCATCGCCGCCGACGCCTCGCGCGGCGTCAACGGCGAGCCGGCGACCTGGCCCATCGTCATCGAGCCGGAGACGTCGAGCGCCAGCAGCGTCCGCGCGCCGGTCGGTTCGACGGTTTCGAACGCCTGGTAGAAGGCGAGGTCGAGGGCGTCGACGATCTTCTTCACCGGCTCCCACTTCAACGACCCGCGAAGCCCGCGACCGGACGCGTAGGTCCGCAGGGCGACCAGGATCTGCATCGGATGCACGCGCGCGCGCGCCAGCGCGCCGGCGTCGGCCAACGTGTCGACGACGTGGTTGACCGCCGCCTTGTCGGTGAACACGCCGACCGCCGTCATGCGGTTGAGCGTGCGGATCATGGCGGTGAGCGGCATGTCCTCGAGCAGCGCGTCCCACACCGCCTTGTCGGTCAGGAACGGCGTCGGCACCGCTTCGCGCGGCAGCCGCGCGTCGCGGATCAAGGCGGCGACGGTCTCGGCGTCGTCGGCGTGTCGCGCCGCGTCGGCGGCCTTGGCCAGCGCCGGCAGGGCGTCGGCGTCGGTCGCGCGGCCGCACATCCAGTCGAACAGGGCGCGGCGCGCGGCGTCGTCCTCGGCCGCGTGCGGATGCGCGAGCCGCAACAGGTCGCGGTGCGACCAGCCTTCGCGCTGCTTGTACTTGACCGCTTGAAAGGCGAGCCGGTCGGCGTCCTTCTCCAGGTACCAGCCGGCGACCGCGCGGCGCAGGCCGCGGCCCCAGCCGCGCAAGGTGGCGACGGCTTCGGCGAACTGGAACAGATGAGTTCCGGTGCGCGCCACCTTCGGCAACGCCGCGAGCGCCGCGGCGCGCGTCGCCTCGTCCTCCGCCGCCGCCGCGAGCGCCAGCGCGAACAGCGCCGGGTCGTTCTTCGGCGCGCGGCCGGAATCCGAGATCCGCACGATCGTCGCGACCGCGCGCGCGCCGTCCTCGGCCAGGCAGGCTTCGACGGCCGCGGCGTTGTCGCGGGTCAGGGCGCGTTCGCTGGCGTAGTAGGAGCCGCCCTCGGAGCCGAGGATCAAGAAGCGTTCCAGCCGCGCCCAGGCGTCGACCGGGTAGGCGGCGCCGCCGGCTGAGTTCGGAACTTGCCCGTCGAGCGGATCGCCCTGGCCGCGGTTGCGCCGCGCGTCGAGGTGGTCGGAATAGGTCGGCGCCATGATCGGCTCTCCT
Organism: Alphaproteobacteria bacterium; assembly: GCA_021776705.1. Classification (GTDB taxonomy): domain Bacteria; phylum Pseudomonadota; class Alphaproteobacteria; order Caulobacterales; family Maricaulaceae; genus JAJFFL01. The sequence goes on along the minus strand of JAJFFL010000143.1, from coordinate 1,340 downwards.
CAAACAACGTCGCGCGTGCGGCGGCCGGCGGGCGTGGGGCGGCGAAAGGACAGCGGCCGAAGCCGCAACCCGGCGGCGTGAGCCAGGGCCGGGTTCCGATAACCTTCCGCCATCGGCCCGCCGGCCGATTTTGTTGGGTCCGGCCGACGCGAAGGAACGGGCGTGGGGCTGGTCGGGAAAGGAGCGACGCCGAAACGGCGCTCCACCGTGCTCTGCCTCTGAGCTATTTCTTCCGGCAATGAAGCAGGCCGAAGGCCGACAGCGCCGGAAAAAAGCGGGACGCGAACCCGCGACCCCGGGCGGGAAAGGAGATAACCCGAACCAATCGGCCCGCCCCGCCAGGTCGGCCGGACGAAACGCAAGCCCCGCGCGGGCGTGAAGGTATTCCGGGGGAGTTGCAATCGATAACCCGAAAGCGCCGGCCCGAGCGGGTCGCGGGATTTAGTGCATCGTGCGCTAAGTTGCAAGCGGCGATTTCGAGGCGGATCGGACAAATTTTGGGCCGCCGGCCCCAAGGGGACGCGGCGGCCCTGTCCACTCGCCGTTTCGCGGAGGGGGCGTCTGCAAACCGGCGCGCGGAAATCTCGGGTGGACCGCACCGCCCACTTGTCCACAGATGATGCACAAGTTTTTCCACAAGCCCAAGTAAAGTTTTTCGGACCCGGCGATTTGCGGCGGCGCGGCGTCTGGCGCCGGGCCGCGCCTTCGTGCGAAGTGCCCGCGATTTCGCGACCGCAGGAGAAGCCTTTTGAGCGTCCGCAATCTCGACCGCCTGTTGGCGCCGCGCGCCGTCGCCCTGTTCGGCGCCAGCCCGACCGCCGGGTCGGTCGGCCGCAAGCTGTTCGACAATCTGCGCGGCGGCGGTTTCAAAGGCCCGGTCCGGCCGGTGAATCCGAAACACGCGGCGATCGACGGCGAACCGTGCTTCGCCGACGCCGCCGCCTTGCCGGAGCCGCCGGACCTCGCCGTCGTCGCGACGCCGCCGGAGATCGTGCCCGAGATGATCGCCGCCGCCGGCGCCGCCGGCGCCCGCGCCGCGGTGGTGATCACCGCCGGACTCGACGACCGCAACGGGCTGCGCAAAAAAATGCTGCGGGCGGCGCAGCCCTACGGCCTGCGCGTTCAGGGGCCGAACTGCCTCGGGCTGCAGGTTCCGCCGCTCGGGCTCGACGCCAGCTTCGCGCACCTGCTCGCCCGGCCCGGCAAGCTGGCGTTCCTGTCGCAGTCGGGCGCCTTGATCAGCGCCGTGCTCGACTGGGCGGCGGCGCGCGACATCGGCTTCTCGTGCGTCGTCTCGATGGGCGACATGGCCGACGTCGACGTCGGCGACTTGCTCGACC
>JAJFFL010000142.1 GCA_021776705.1 Alphaproteobacteria bacterium | reverse complement strand
GTTCCAGCCGATCACCGTCAGCGCCGCCGCACCGACCGCCGACGGCGCGCCGGCGGCGCGCCGCGTTTGACCCGGAGGCCCGCCATGACGAGCTTGAAATCCTGGATCCTCCGCGGCGCGGCGTTGGCGCTCACGGCCGGCGCCGGCGCCTGCGTCTGCGTTCCGACCGATTCCGAGGCGGCCCAGCGCGGCTACGCCACCGTTGACGAATATCTGGACTGCCGGTCGCTGAGCAGTTTCGACTCCGCCGACCCGGCCGACTGCTACGACGTCGGCGAAATCGACTGGCCGCTCACCGGCGTCTTGTGGTCGCGCACGATTTGGGTGGTGTCGTCGGAGGACGACGGCGACACCTCGGGCGAATACGAGCCGCCCAGCGGGGCCCAGTAGGCGCCCAGCCGCGCTTCGCGTCGACAGCCGCCGCGCTTTGCGGCACTGTCGGGCGCGACGACGAAACCACACCAGGGAGGAGGGCGATGGCTGTCGCCCCTGCGTCCGACGCCGCGGAAGCGGCTCGCGCCGCGTGCGCCGCGCACGCAAACGCGCCGGACGCGCTGATCGAAATTCTGCACGACGTGCAGGCGGCCCTGGGCTGCGTGCCGAAAGACGCCGTGCCGGTCATCGCCGAGGCGATCAACCGGTCGCGCGCCGAGGTCCACGGCGTCGTCAGCTTCTACCATGACTTTCGTTCCGAGCCGGCCGGCCGGGTGGTGGTCAAGCTGTGCCGCGCCGAAGCCTGCCAGGCGGTCGGCTGCGAGGCGCTGGCGCAGGAAGCGGAAAAGCGCCTCGGCGTGGCGTTCGGCGAAACCTCGATGGACGGCCGCGTGACCCTGGAGGCGGTCTACTGCCTCGGCGACTGCGCCCTCGGCCCGGCGGCCTTGATCGGCGACGAGCTGCACGGACGGCTGACGGCGGAAAAACTCGAGCAGCTGGTCAAGGAGGCGGGCGCGTGACCGCCCTGACGCTTTTCCTGCCGGACGACGCGGCGGCGGCTTCGGTCGGCGCGGACCGTGTCGCGGCGGCGCTCGACGCGGCGGCGAAGACGCGATCGCTCCACCTGACGCTGGTGCGCACCGGATCGCGCGGCCTGCTGTGGCTGGAGCCGCTGCTGGAGGTCGAACGCGCCGGCGCCCGCGTCGGCTTCGGGCCGCTGGAGGCTGACGACGCCGCGTCGGTGCTCGACGCTGTCTTGGGCGACGGCGCGCACGCCAAGGCGGTCGGTGCGGTCGAAGAGATTCCATACTTCGCCAAGCAGACCCGCAGCCTGTTCGCGCGCTGCGGCGTCATCGATCCGCTCGACCTCGGCGGGTTCCGCGCCGCCGGCGGACTCGCCGGCTGGGACGCGGCGCGGGCCATGGCGCCCGCCGACATCGTCGCCGCGGTGACCGCGTCCGGCCTGCGCGGGCGCGGCGGCGCCGGCTTCCCGGCGGGGATCAAGTGGAACACCGTGCTCGCGGCGGCGGGCGAACAAAAATACGTCTGCTGCAACGCCGACGAAGGCGACTCCGGCACCTTCGCCGACCGCATGCTGATGGAGGGCGACCCGTTCACGCTGTTGGCCGGCATGGCGATCGCCGGCCGCGCCTCCGGGGCGCGCGAAGGCTACGTCTACATCCGCTCGGAATACCCGCGCGCGATCGCCAAGATGCGCGCCGCGGTCGCGGTCTGGGAACGCGACAACGTCTCCGGCGAGGACGACCGCGGTTCGCTCTTCAGCTTCCACATCCGCGTCGGCGCCGGTTCCTACGTCTGCGGCGAAGAGACCTCGATGCTCGAAAGCCTCGAGGGCCAGCGCGGCGAAGTGCGCGCCAAGCCGCCGATCCCGGCCCTCAAAGGCCTGTTCGGCAAGCCGACGGTGGTCAACAACGTGCTGACCCTGGCCTCGGTCCCGGCGATCCTGGAGCGCGGCGCGGACTGGTACGCAAGCCTCGGCGCCGGCCGCTCGACCGGCACCCAGGCGTTCCAGCTCGCCGGCAACGTCAAGCGCGGCGGCCTCGTCGAGCTGCCGTTCGGCGTCGCCCTGCGCGAGCTGATCGACGGCTACGGCGGCGGCACGCTGTCCGGACGCCCGGTGCGCGCGGTGCAGCTCGGCGGCCCCCTGGGCGCCTACGTCTCCGCCGACCAGCTCGACGTCGCCATGGGCTACGAGAGCCTCGCCGAGATCGGCGCCATGCTCGGCCACGGCGGGATCGTGGTGTTCGACGACAGCGTCGACATGGCCCGACAGGCGCGCTTCGCGATGGACTTCTGCGCCATCGAATCGTGCGGCAAGTGCACCCCGTGCCGCCTCGGCGCGGTGCGCGGCCGCGAAACGATCGACAAGATCCTCGCCGGCGACGACGTCGACGCCAACCTCGCTCTGATCGAAGACCTCTGCGAGGTGATGACCGACGGATCCTTGTGCGCCATGGGCGGCCTCACCCCGATGCCGGTGCTGAGCGCGATCAAGGGCTGGCCGGAAGACTTCCGCAAAGCGCGGAAGGCGGCGGAGTAGGGAGTTCGCAAAGTCTTCGATCGACTCCGACGCCGGCGCGCAGGCCCGGTCTTGACTTGGCGCATTCGGCCGGTCGTTCAAGTCCCCCCGTCATCTCGTGCGCGGCGCAGCGCGGAGCGGTGCGACGCAGACACGGGACCTGGCGCGGGCGGCGACGCGCCTTTGCTCCCCCGCGTGCGGGGGAGCTGTCCGCGCATGCGCACCGAGGGGGCAGACGCCGAGGCCGCCGCCGTTTGCGGCTCCCCGCTTCGGTCCCTCGGACCACTTCCCCCGCGTGCGGGGAAGAAGCGAACCGCGCCGGCGACGCCAGGTCCCGCATCTGCGCCGCAGCGTTGCACGCTGCAGCGCGCGCGGGATGACGGGTGGGGGCTGCGCCGGATCCGAGATGACGGGCGGTTTTGCGCTATGGTGCTGGCGCGCCGTTCACCGGATCAGGAGCGTCTGGCATGGATCGCCCGATCATCCGAGCCCTTCGCCGGATCGTCGTCGCCGCCGGTTGCGGGTGTTTCGCCGCCGCCGCGGCGCGCGCCGACCCGTGGCCGATCCGGAATTTCCAAGTCGTCGAAATGCCGGTCGAGGAGATCGCGGACGACACCGGCGGCGTGGTCAACGACGCGATCGACGCGGTCGTCGGCGTGTATTCGGACGATGTCGCCGGCGATCCGGCGCGGGCGGAGCAGCGCGAAGCGATCGAGCGCTACCTGCGCGACTGCGCCGAACAGCTCGAGGCCTGGGGCTTTCCGCCGCCGAAGCTCGGCCGCGTCGTCGAGCTGGAGAACGGCGAACTGGCGTACCGGGTCTACTCGGTCGCGTCGGGCGGCTCGAGCAAGTACGTCCCGTCGGCGGGCGGCGACGGGGCCAATGCCGGCCACATGCGGGTCAATCTGGCGGCCGGCGACTTGTCGCGGACGCTCGATTTTCAGGGCTACGCGACCATCGCGCACGAGCTGTTTCACGCGGTCCAGTACAACTCTCGGTTCTTCAACGATGATCCCGGCGGAGTCGGGGACTGGATCACCGAGGGGCAAGCCGAAGCGATCGGCGGCGACCTGGCCTGGAGGCTCGCGCCGGGCGACGCGTCGCGCGCTGAAATGGAATGGGGCCGGCGCGACTACGCCCGTCCTCTCGCGATCGCGCGCCGCAACCCGGGAGGCGTCGGCCCGCCCTATGACACGGCGTCGTTCTGGCGCTACCTCGCGGAACGCGGCCACATCAACCTCACAGCCGGGCCGACGGTGCGGCCGGGGATCGCCGACCCGGCGGGCGCGGTGCACTACGGTTACCTGGCGAGCCTCCTGTCCAACCCGCCGCAGCCGCGCGACTGCCGCACCAACGACGACCGCTGTCCGCTCGAGATCCAATGGCTGAACGCCGGCCTTCTCGGCTTCGACGACATCCAACAACCGCTGCGCAAGGTCTTCGCCGAGTTCGCGGTCACGGTCGCGGCCTTCGGCGACCCCGGAGGGCGGGCGCAGGCGGAAAACGACGCCAGCCCGCTGGGCGCGGACTCATGGCGCGGCGACGTTCTGGACTGCATCAAGACAACCGTCGACGGCCCGATACAAGAGCACCGCACGACGTTGCGGCTCCGCGGCGTTTCGGCGCGCTGCATTGTCGTTCCCGAATTCTTCAAGAACGAGTCCGAGGTCTTCGTCGAGGCGCGCGCGACGAAATCGGAGCTGTTGGATCAAGTCGTGTTCGGTCTCGCCGGCGACCCGAAAAGCGCCACCCCCATGCTCACCGACGACGCGCGGGCGCGGGCTGAGACAACGACGGTCTGGCCGGTCCGTCTGACACCGGGCCGCGACAACGTGCTGGTGTTCGCCAACGTCGCGCTCGACGCGCCGAAAACCGAGGACCAAGAGCTGGAGATCATCATTTCCGCCGAACACGCGTCGATGGACGTCGGGGCCAACGGCGGCCCGCCGTCCGCGGACATCGGCGCGCCGTTGCCGGTCGAGTTCGATCTCATCACGCCGTTCGTCATCCGCCCGCCGGCCGAATTGCGCGGCCAGACCTACATCGCCACCAAGATCGGGGAAGGCCAGGCGGAGCCCTGCTACTTGAACATCACGCTCGTGAACACGACCACGCGCGACATGGCGGGGATCTTGTTGTTCACCTCCGGCGCGATCACGCCCGGCGACTATGCGTTCGCACCGGACCCGGCCGAGTTCACCAATCCCGAAGACACGCCCGGAGAACCCCACGGCGGCTTCATCCTCGGCTCGGAAAGCCTGCCGGACGTCGAATTCCGCGAGACGTTCAGGGTCCTCGACGGCGTCCTCAGCATCGACTCGCTGACCAACAACGTCCTGCGCGCGACCGCCACCATGCACGGCGTCGCCGAGCGCTGGGACTCCGAGGCCGAACGCGAAGTGATCGACCACGAGATCGCGATCGCGGTGCAGATCGCCGCGCAAGTCGGCTCGCAAGGCCAGCCTCCGCCGGACGCGTCCGAGCCGTACGCCTGCTTCGCGGGAGAGTAGGGGAGATGGACGGCGCGCTCGCCCAAACCCTGCTCTGGTTCGCCGCCGTCGGCTGCGGCGTCATGGCCGGGGTCTACTTCACGTTTTCGGCGTTCGCGATGCGCGCGCTCGGGGAGATCGCGCCGGAGGCGGGCGCGGCGGCGATGCAGTCGATCAACCGGGTGATTGTCCGTTCTGCGTTCCTGCCGCTTTTCTTCGCCACGACGCTGGCGGCGGCGGCGCTCGCGGTGCTTGCGGGGTTGAACTGGGGCGACGCCGGAAGCGCGGCGGCGCTGGCCGGCGGGGTCGTCTACGTGTTCGGCATGTTCGTGGTCACCGTCGCGCTCAACATTCCCCTCAACAACGCCCTCGAACGCGCCGATCCGGCGAGCGACGAGGGCCGCGCGGTGTGGGCGCGCTACTTGACCACCTGGACCGCCCGCAACCACATCCGCACGCTCGCCTCGACGGCCGCGTGCGCCTTATTCATCGCCGCCCTGACGACGGCCTGAGCACCTTGCGCCGCGCCGCTAGGCGTTCGAACCCCCACGGCGCGCCGCGGCGCGGCGCGTCAACTGCGCGCGCACGTGCTGCAGGAATTCGACGCGGGCCTTGGCGCTGATCACCGCTCCCGCCGCGCCGAGATGCTCGTAGAGGTCCTCGCCGGGCGGGCGCAGGTCCAGGTGACGTTGCGCGTCCGCAAGCCGCCGCTCGAGCTCGGCGATCAACCGCTGCGTCAGCTCGATCTGCTTGGGGTTCGGCAGCGCGTCGAAGAAGAAGACCCGCGAGCGGACCGGATCGGAGATTTCCGAGATGAGGTCGAGATCGACGATCGACGTCATCCAAGACCGCAGGGCGCGATCGCCCTTGGCCGTGATGCGGAGGTATCTCCGCCCGCGGCCGTCGTCGTCGTCCGGGTCCGAGCGCAGCAGGCCTTCCTCCTGCAACCGCGCCAGCAGCGGATACACCGCGCCCGCCGACGCGCGCCAATGCGACGACGGCGACGCCTTGAGCTCCTTGCGCAGCGCATACGCCGTGCACGGCTGACGCTTGCGAACGATCCCGAGCGCCACGCCTTCAAGTTCGCTCACCGTGCGGGTGGCGGTTTCGGTCATCGGATCTCGATCGTCAGCGGCGCGCCGTCGCGGAGAATGTCGAAGCGCAGCGGTTCGGATCCCTGGATCAGCGACCTCAGCTCGGACATGTCGTAGTCGCTCGTGGCGCGGCCGTTGACCGCGTTGAGAACGTCGCCGGACTTGAACCCGGCCCGTTCGCCCAGCGAACCCGCGATCACGTTCGAAACCGCCAGCGGACCGCCGCCCATGCCGCGAAACTGGACGCCGAGGCTCCGCGGGCCGGAAGTCGCCTCCGAGACCGTGACCTGCGGGCCCGAATCGTAGGCGCGCATCGCCAGGAGGCGGCTCCCTTGGTCGATGCTCAAGACGACGTCGCCGAGAATTCCTCCGCCGATGTTGCCGTGCGGCGGCGACGGATCAAAAAATACGATCTGCGGCTCGGAGAACCGAAGAGCGCCGATGCGCGCCTCGCCGGCCAAGACGGCGGTCCAGGTCGCGCGTTCGCCGCCGACAAGGCGGGCGTTCGGGCCGCGCACCGGTTCCGCCTTCAGCGGCAGGGAGTCTCTCATCGCGTACGGCACGACGATGCCGCCGGGCGCGCCGGTGTCGAGGGCCATCATGACATCCTGGCCAGCGATGTTCGCTTCGAACTGAATGCCGCCCATGGACGTGTCGAAGGGCACGACGCCCGGGTCGCCGGGTTGAAGCCCGTTGCCCGTGACGGTGATCCGGTCGTTGCGCGGATCGAACACCAGCATGCCGTCGGCGAACAGCGGCATCCCGAGCACGCCGTGGAATTGGCCGAGCGACATCTCGCCCAGGGCGATCATGATGAATTCGGCGTCGCGCACCGACATCCCGTCGACCCGGACGTCCGGGACGCGCACGATGTCGGTCTTCACCGGCTCGACGCCGCCCGACAGGACCTCGGTTTCACCGATCTTTTCCAAGCCCATTTCAGACGCGAGCGCCGTGTCGATGACGTTGTGGCCGGAGCCGGTGTCGATGATGAAATTGTACGGGCCCTGATCGCCGACGTAGCCGGTGACGAAGGTGTGCCGTCCGTCGGAATGAGTGGCGAGCTGAACGCTCGACCCCGAGAACCGCAGATGATCGCCGAGCGCCGTTTCCGGCGCCTCGCCGGCGACTTTGACGCACGCCGCGAGGGCGATGCAACACAACGAGACGCCAATCTTAACTGTCGAGCCAAGCATGTTTGAATCCTCAAATAGTCCGATTCGGACGATATCGATTGTGCGCGGATTTGACAAGCCGCCGGCCGGCATGAGGCCGCCGCCGATCTTGGGTCAGGGCTTTCGAATGCGTTGAACCGCACAAAGGGAAGAAAACAGGCGCAGCAAAGCGAAGGCGTCGCCCAAGGTTCCGGAACTCGGAACGTTGAAAACCAAGGCAGCAAGATCCGTCACCGGCACCGTCCACGGCCACACCGTCGGCGCGCCGGACGAGGCCTCCGTGATGCGGGCGGCGGTGGAGGCGGGGGTGCAGATCCCCAAGCTGTCGGCGGATGCGTGGTGAGGGAGAAGCGCCGGCGAGGCCCGGTCCCGGAACGGCGACACGTCAGGCTGCGCGGCCTTCAGGTCGCCGGCCGGGGGCTCAGCGCTCCCATCCTTTCGCGGTGCGGTACGCCTTGCGTATCCGCGCCCGGGTCGTTTCGCTCTCCTGATCGACAGCGGCGGCCAGCGCCTTCAACTCAGCCCGCAGCCCATGGATTTGGTCGATCAGGGAAAGAATGGTCGGCACGGCGTCGTCGGCGAGGTCCAGGTCCTGGCGCAGCGCGCACACGAGGCGCAGTCGCGCCACATCGATTTCGTCGAACACGGGGCCGTCGTCGGCGGACTCCGGAACGAGCCAGCCCTCGCTCACCCAGATGCGCAATTCCTCCACGGTTACGGTCTCGACGCGGGCGACGACGTCGGCTTCGGTGAATTTCATGACTCAGTCCCCTTCGCGCGCGGGTCATGGCGCTTGTTTTCGCGCCAGGTCTTCATCAAGGCCTCCAAGTCGGGGTCCGGGTCGTCCGGCAGCATCACTTTCAGCGTGACGAACTGGTCGCCGGCGCCGCCCTTGCGCCGGATTCCCTGGCCCTTGAGCCGCAGCACGTCGCCAGTGTTTGAGCCTTTCGGCACCGTCACCGCGACGCGGCCGGAAATGGTCGGCGTCTCGACCCGGCCCCCGAGCACGGCCTCGTCGAGGCCGATCGGCAGCTCGATGCGGATGTCGTCGCCGTCGCGCGAAAACGTCGGATGCGGCGTGACCGAAATCTCGACCAGGGCGTCGCCGGGCGGGCCGCCGCCGACGCCGGGATCGCCCTTGCCCTTGAGCCGCAGGTTCGCGCCGTTCTGGACGCCGGCGGGGATCGTCAGGTCGAGCGATCCGCCGGCGGGAAGCGTGATGCGCTTTCTTGCGCCGTTTGCGGCCTCGAGAAAATCAACATCGAGGTGATAGCGCCGGTCGCGGCCGCGCATCTTGCCGCCGCCGCCCGCCCGGCGCTGGCCGAACAAGCCCTCGAACAGATCCGAGATGTCTTCGAAGTCTTCGTGGCCGGCCGTGGACCGGTAGCGGCCGGACGGGTCCGCGCCGGCGTATTCGCGGTAGAACGTCGGCTCCGGCCGTTCCTGGCCCGAGGCGTCGATCTCGCCCTTGTCGAAGCGCGCGCGCTTGTCCGCGTCGCCGAGGATGGCGTAGGCCGCCGAGACCGCTTTGAATCGCTCCTCCGCCGCCGTGTCGCCCGGACGCAAGTCCGGGTGCAGCTCCTTGGCGAGCTTGCGGTAGGCGGCGCGGATGTCGTCCTGGGAGGCGTTCTGAGGAACGCCCAGCACGGTGTAGGGATTGTCGGCCACGTGCGGCGTGCTCCAAGTTAAGAGGGCACGTTCTCGTGGCGCGGCCGGGCCGGGCAGTCAACGCGGCCTCGCGCCCCGGGGGGATCCTTTCGGCCGCCCTGGCGCCGTTCGCCCTGCGTGGAGTGCGTTTCGCCAAATTTCGTTGGAATCCTGCCGGTTTTACGGTCTTAGCGTTGTTGCGACAGGTATCGCGAGCGCGGGACGGGCGCGGTCGCGCCAGCGAAGGAGTTTGACGACATGACTTCGACATCCTCTCCGAAGGTCGCGCTTTTCGCGATCGCCCTGGCCGCTTTCGCATCCCCCGCAGGCGGCCAGGAGCTGGCTCCAGACCGGGCGGCCGCCATCGACGGGTTCGTCCAGACCTTCGTCGATCTCGGTATGTTCGACGGCAATGTGCTCATCGACGTCGGCGGCGAAGTCGTCTACGCGCGCTCGTTCGGGTTCGCGAACTACGAGCACATGGTCGCGACCGAGTTGAACATGCGCTACCGAATCGCCTCGGTGTCCAAGACCATCACCGACGTCGCCATCGCCCAGCTGATCGAGGACGGCGTGCTCGACCTAGAGGCCCGGCTGTCCGAGTTCGTGCCGGAATTTCCGCGCGCCGACGAGATCACCATCGCCATGATCCTCGATCACGCCTCCGGCATTCCCCACACGAACCGCTACGCCTGGGGCGACGGCACAATCTCGATGTCCCTCGACGAGTTGATCGAGCGACTTGCGGCCGAGCCGTTTGAGTTCGACCCTGGGCAGGACCGGTCCTACTCCAACGGCGGCTACGCCATGCTCGCGAAGATCTTGGAGGTCGCGCGCGGCAAGCCGTTCGACGAGGTGCTGGCGGAGGAATTCTTCCGGCCGCTCGGCATGAATGACACCAATCACTTGGCGGACTCGCGGCTGTCGATCCCGAACATGGCGACAGGCTACGAGCCGACGACTACGCTCGGCGCGCGGCGGCATTCGCGGTTTTACGCCGTCGAAGTGCGTCCGGGCGGGGGTTCGCTCTACTCAAGCGCGCCCGATCTGCTCACTTTCTTGCGCGCGGTGTGCCGCGGCGGCCTGGTCAGCGAGGAAAACCTCGTCGACGTGATGGGCATGGAGGACGGCGTCCTGATCACCGGCGGCCGTTCGCCGGGCTTCTTCACCAGCGGCCACTGCGACCGCAACACGGACATGATCGTCGTCAGTGTCTCGAACAACTACGCCGTGACCGCGGACTGGTCGACGGCGATCGGCCGGCTGGCGTCGAGCGAGGCGGACGACTGGCCTTGGCCGCTGAGCATTCCTGAGCTGTCGACGGAACCGCCGCACGAGCAGTTCGTCGGTGATTTCCGTGGCGGCTACAGCTACGAGCACACGCGCGCGCCGAGCGGCGCCGTCATCCGGTATCAGGAATCGCAAGGTTCGCGGTACCTCATGCCGGCCCTGGCGGACGGCACGCTGCTCGAGCCCATGTACTGGCAGATTTGCTCGCGCGACGACGACGGCGAGGGCGTCACCTGCAACACGCTCGCCGGCGATGAACGCTACAACAGCCGGATTCGGCCCGTGCGCAGCGATGCGCTGCCCGAAGAGCTGCAGCCGGACTGAGCCGCGCCGCTTCCGACATCTCTTCAATCCACTGGAGGAGTCCCCCCATGAAGGTCGTGTTGAGTCTGCTCGTCGCCGCGTTGTTGTCGACCGCGTGCTTCGCCGACGAGGCCGCGGACAAGGCGGCCGTCGAAGCCGCGGTGATCAGCTATCTGGAAGGCGTCAGGGACGCCGACCGGGAGAAGCTCGAAACCGCGTTCGACGCGCCGAACGCGCACATGAAGGGCTTTCGCCGCGACGGCTCGATCGGCGTGTACGACATGCGCGCCATCATCGACGCCTGGTCGAACGAAAATCCGGATCCGACCATGACCGGCGCCGTGCTCTCGATCGACGTCTATCACGGCCGCATCGCCCACGCCGTGTTCGACTTCAACGGCCAGTACCTCGATCTCTTCCAGCTCGCGAAGGTGGGCGAGGAGTGGAAGATCGTGAACAAGCTCTACATGCCGATTTTCGCTGACTGATTGGTGATTTGGGCGTCGGCGGGCCCGGCGCGCGGGCGCCGGCCGGCGATTCTCATGCGCAAGCTCGACCCAAACAGCCTTTCGACGCGGGCTTCCGAACGCGTTACACTGCACCCAGGGTCGAAAACAGGCGAACGAACGCCCATGGCATTGCTCAAAGAACCGGATCTTGGAACGCCGAAATCCAAGGCCGAAAAAACCGTCACTCTCACCATCGACGGCCGCGCCGTGACCGCGCCGGAGGGGACCTCCGTGATGCGGGCGGCGGCGGAGGCGGGGGTGCAGATTCCCAAGCTGTGCGCGACGGACAGCCTCAAGTCATTCGGCTCGTGCCGCATGTGCCTGGTCGAGATCGACGGCGCCAAGGGGACGCCGGCCTCGTGCACGACGCCGGTCCGCGACGGGCTCGTGGTGCGCACCCAGACCGAGCGTCTGGCGCGTCTGCGCCGCGGGGTGATGGAGCTCTACATCTCCGACCATCCGCTCGACTGCCTGACGTGTTCGGCCAACGGCGACTGCGAGCTGCAAGACACCGCCGGCGAAGTCGGCCTGCGCGAGGTGCGCTACGGCTACGCCGGCGACAACCACCTCGTCGGCGAGACGGACGCGTCCAACCCGTACTTCCAGTTCGACCCGACCAAGTGCATCGTCTGCTCGCGCTGCGTGCGGGCGTGCGAAGAGACGCAAGGCACGTTCGCGCTGACCATCGACGGGCGCGGCTTCGACTCCAAAGTCGCGGCGAGCCAGGACGACGGCTTCTTCGACTCCGAGTGCGTCTCGTGCGGGGCGTGCGTCCAGGCGTGCCCGACCGCGACCTTGATGGAGACCGGCGTCGTCGATCACGGCGTGCCGACGCGCACGGTGCTGACGACCTGCGCGTTTTGCGGCGTCGGCTGTTCGTTCAAGGCCGAACTCAAGGGCGACCAGGTGGTGCGCATGGTCCCGCACAAGGACGGCGGCGCGAACGAGGGACACTCGTGCGTCAAGGGCCGCTTCGCCTGGGGCTACGCCACCCATCCCGACCGGGTGATGACGCCGCTGCTGCGCGACTCAATCGACGAGGAGTGGCGCGCGGCGACCTGGGACGAGGCGATTCAGTTCGCCGCCGACAGGTTCAAGGCGATCCAGGCCGCGCACGGCCGCGGCGCGATCGGCGGCGTCACCTCCTCGCGGTGCACCAACGAAGAGGTCTGGGTGGTCCAGAAAATGGTCCGCGCCGCCTTCGCCAACAACAACGTCGACACCTGCGCGCGGGTCTGCCATTCGCCGACCGGCTACGGCCTCAAGAACACCTTCGGCACCTCCGCCGGCACCCAGGACTTCCGCTCGGTCGAGCAGGCCGACGCGATCCTCCTGATCGGCGCCAACCCGACCGACGCGCACCCGGTGTTCGCCTCGCGGATGAAGCGGCGGCTGCGCGACGGCGCGAAGCTGATCGTCGCCGACCCGCGCCGCATCGACCTGGTGCGCACGCCGCACGTCGAGGCCGCGCACCACATTGCGCTGCGCCCCGGCACCAACGTCGCGGTCATCAACGCGCTCGCCCACACGGTCGTCACCGAGGGCCTGGTCGATGAAGCCTACGTGGCGGAGCGCTGCGAGGCCGAGTCGTTCGAGCGCTGGCGCGCCTTCATCGCCGGCGAAGAGAATTCGCCGGAAGCGCTGGCCGAGGTCATCGGCGTCGACGCCGAAACCTTGCGCGCCGCGGCGCGGGTCTACGCCACGGCGCCCAACGCGGCGATCTACTACGGCCTCGGCGTCACCGAGCACTCGCAGGGC
>JAJFFL010000141.1 GCA_021776705.1 Alphaproteobacteria bacterium | reverse complement strand
GGGCAGATCCTCGACGTTCGGCATCGGCGCGCCGTCGACGAGAACCGGGATGATCTTCAGCCCGTGAGCCAGGGCGCTCGCCACCTCGAGGCGGATGAAGTCGCCGCCGCGGTCGATCTTGCGCACCCCCTCGGGCGTCGTCGCGCTGAGCCAGTCGGGCCCGATCACGGCGAGGAACACGTCGGACTCCCGGATCGCGACCTCGATCTTGCGAACGAAGTCTTCGCCCGGCGCGACCGAGTCGACGTCCATGAAGATGCGCGCGCGCCCGAAGCGCGCCGCCAGCGCGTCGAGGATGCGTCCCGACACGTGCGCGCTGTCGTCGCGCCGGTAGCTCAGGAAAATCCCTGCGGCCACGTCCCGTTCCCCCCTGGTCGGGGAAGTGTCGAGCGTTTCCGGGCCGGAGGCAATCGGTCCCGGGGACGGCGTCGGATCACCGCGCCGGCGCGTCGAGGACGTCGATCGACAGGCCGGAGGCGTTGACGATCAGGCGGTCGAGACGCGCCACGTAGGCGAGGCTGTAGGCGCCGCTGGGGAAGTCCGCGAGCGCGACGGTTTGAGCGCCGGTCGCGGTGTCCCACAGGCGCACCGTCTTGTCGGCCGAGCCGGTGGCGAGCCGGTCCGCGCCGACGAAGGCGAGACTCCAAACCCGTTGCTTGTGGCCGGAGAGGCGGTGGAGGACCTCGCCGGACTCCGGATCGCGCAGCGCCGCCGCGAAATCCTCGCCGCCGGTCGCGAGCCAGCGGCCGTCAGGCGAATAGCCGATCGCCCAAACGCCGCCGTCGTGCGCCGTCAGCGACGCGCGCTGCGACCCGTCGTCGACGTTCCAAAGGATGAGACGTCCGTCGCTTTGGCCGGCTGCGAGCGTCCGCCCCGACGCGTCGAACGCCACCTTGCTGACGCCGCCGTCGTGCTCGAGCTTGCGGACCAGGTCGCCGCTCTCCGCGTCCCAGACAAACACCGCGTTGCGGGTCGAACCGGCGACCGCGAAGCGGCCGTCCGGACTGAAGCCGCAGCCGTTCGAGCCGCCTTCGAAGCCGGCGAGATCAAAAACGACGGCGCCCGTGGCGATGTCCCAGACGCGCACCGTGTCGTCCCAGTTGCAACCGATCAGCCGCCGCCCGTCGGGTGAAAATCCGGCGTCGTTGAGGTCGCTCTCGAGTCCGCCGTCGAATCGGCGCGCGACGATTCCGCGTTGGGTGTCCCAAATCGCGATCGCGCCGTCCGGACCGTTCATGGCCAAAAAGGCGCCGTCCGGCGACACGGGCATGGCCCAAATCGAGCCCGCACGTTCGCCGGCGGCTGAGAACTCCCGGCCTTGGGCGGCGTCCCACAGGCGCAGCGTTCCGTCGCCGGAAACCGAGGCGACCCGCGATCCGTCCGGCGCCGAGGCGACGCTGGTCACCGTTCGCGCGTGGCCGAGGAAGGTCTCGTCGACAAGCCCGGTTTCGAGGTCCCAGCGCTTGATCGAACCGTCGTCGGCGCCGGTGTACAGCGCCCCGGCGGCGTCAAACGCGACCGAGAAGACGCCGCCGCGGTGACCGTGGAGTTCGCGCACGAGGTCGCCGCTGTCGACGTTCCAGACTCGCGGCAGGCCGCTCTTGGACGCGGCGGCGATCAACGCCCCGTCGCGACTGAACGCGATGTCGTCGATGGCCGCGTAGGCGGCGACGTCGTCGTAGTCGAATTCGCGCGGCGGCGCGGCGCGATCGCGGCCCCAGACCGCGACCCGCCAACCCCAGGTGCCGGCGGCGAGGTGGTCGCCGTCGGGAGAATAGGCGACGACGACGATCGGCTTGGCTCCAAACTCGGTGCGGTGCAGCTCGCTTCCGTCGGCGGCGCGCCATTCGGACACGAAGCCGACGACGCCGCGTTCGGGGGTTCGAAACCAAGAGCCGAACGCCACCCTGCGCCCGTCCGGGCTGAAGGCGACGTCGGCCAATCCTTGGCCGCCGGATTCGCCGCGCCACAGTTGTTCGCCGGTCGCGGCGTTCCACACACGCAGCGTGCCGTCGCGCGCCGCGGTTGCGATCCGGCCGCCGTCGGGGCTGAAGGCGACGCCGTAGACGGCCCCCTCGTGGCCCGTGACGCGGCCGGTTTCGGCCAGCGTCCCCGCGTCGAACAAGGCGACGTCGTCGCCGGTCGCGACCGCGATCGTCGCGCCGTCCGGGCTGTAGGCCAGCCGCCGGGGCGCGGCGTCGCCGAGGTCGGCGGCGGCGAGACTTGAGTCGACGCGGCCGTCGAGATGCCGCCATTCCCAGGCGCGCGCGTCCGCCGGCGCGGCGTCGAGCCAGCGCCGCGCCTCGCCGGAGTCGTCGAGCCGCAACGACGCGTTGGCCGCCGCCACGGCGGCGAAATAGAGCTCGCCGTCGGGCGTCGCCCGAGGGGCCGTCGCGCACGCCGCAGAGGCGGCGGCCAGGCCGGCGAGGACAAGGATTCGCATCAAGGTGTCGGCTCCACCCACGTCGCCGCGTAGTCGTCGTCCGGCGACGACGTGATCCGGCGCTTGTTCGATCCATCGGCGTTCATCACCCAAATGTCGCGAACGCCGTCGGTTGTGGCGTCGTAGGCGATCCGGGTCCCGTCGGGCGACCAGGACGGGTAAGCGTCGGACTCCGGGCCGTCGGTCAGGCAGCCTTTGTTCGCGCCGTCGGCGTCCATGACGCAAATGTCGAAGTCGGTGTCGCCGTTGTGCTGCATCCAGGCGATCCGCGCGCCGTCCGGCGACCAACGTCCCGGTCCGACTCCCCCGTAGCCGCGCGCGGTCGGAATGTGGTCGTCGGGATCGTCCGTGAGCTGGCTTAGGCCGCGCGTTTCGAGATCCATGACCCAAAGGTCGCTTGTGCCGCCGCGGTCGGAGCGGAACAGGATCCTGCGTCCGTCGGGCGACCAGTCGGGGTCGGTGTTCTTGGCCGCGTCGTCGGTGAGGCGTTCGTGGGCGCCGGTGGCGCGGTCGACGACGTAGAGGTCAAACCGGCCGTCCTGGCGCGAGGAGACGACGTAGCGGCCGCCGTCCGGCGAACGGCCGAGCCAGGAATCGTAGACCACGAGGTCGGTGACCTGGCGCGCCGCGTTGGTCGACGGGTCAAACTCGAACAGATGGTACCCCGCGCCGTCGACGTCGCGGGCCGGCGCCACGGTCAGCAGGAGGCCGTCGTAGCTTCCGTAGACCCATATGACGTCGGGCGCGTCGTCGACTTTGACCGCGGGCGCGCCGTCAAGGCCGACGGCGTGCACGTCGTAGGCGTCGTCGACATAGCGGGTGAAGGCCAGGTAAGGCGCATCCGGCGCCGGCGCGGCGGCGGACGCGCAGCCCGCCGCCAGCGCCGCGAGTGGGAGGCTCCTCACTGCAGCGCGCCGATGATGGTGCCGATGATCGTGTACTGGACGACGAAGTAGCCGCCGTTGATCACGAACAGCGGCAGCGGCTTGCGTTCGAACAGATAGTTGACCCCGAGCGAGCCCGCGACCCATGCGATCCCGGCCGTGGCGCCGACGGCGGCCCCGGTGGCCCAGGTGAATTCGGTTCCCATGAAAAACGCGAACGCGACCGAGGCCAACAGCGACAACAGCCAGGCGCCGCCGAAAATGATCGCCGGATTGCCGCCTTTGACCATCTCGTCGGTCATGCCGGCGTGGCGCATCCACGGCTTTTGGAACAGGACCGGCGAATACCACAGGCCGCCGATCATGAAGCCGGACACCGACGACAGCAGAATGGCGATGATGTTGATTCCTTCAGGCATGGGTTCTCCCCCGAGGTGTGAGTCGTTGATGGGGAGAGACTAGCCGCGGCGGCGACCCGCCGTCTTGTATGATTGTCCGGCTCCGAGTTGGCGCCGCTCAGTAGTAGATCAGGGTCTCGCCGTCGGCGCTGCGGGCCTTGAGGAAGGCAAGCGGCGACGCGCCGGTGAAGGCCTTAAAGTCCCGATTGAAATGGGCCTGGTCGAAATAGCCGACGTCGGCCGCGATTTCGGCCAGAGGCGGCAGGTCGGGGCCGGACATGGCGGCGACCGCGGCGCGGAACCGCAACAGCTTGGCGTAACGCTTCGGGCTCAGGCCGATTTCGTCGGCGAAGCGTTCGTTGAGCCGCTGGCGGCTGATGCCGAGATCGTCGCAAATTTCGGCGACGCCGACGCCGCCGGCGTGGTCGGCCATGCGGCCGACGGCCTCGAGCACCGCCGGCGAGGCGGTGCGGACGGCCGCCCCGGCGCGCGTCCGGGCGAAGGCGACCATGTGGGCGAACCGCTCCGCCGGCGTCGCCGCGTTCAACAGCCGCTCGCGCAACGGCGCGGTTTCGCGTTCAAGGATTTCCTCCAGCTCCACCACCCGGTTGGCGACGTCGGCCATCGGCAACTGAACGATCTCGCGCGCCGCGGTCGTGGTCAGCTGGACGCAGACCATGTGCACCGGCGTCGTCGCGGCGTCGAACGCCGGCACGATGCGGATCGCGCC
>JAJFFL010000015.1 GCA_021776705.1 Alphaproteobacteria bacterium | reverse complement strand
CCCGACGCTCGACCCCGACGCGCCGCGCGATCTGATCGCCACCGGCCTGCCGGCCTCGCCCGGCGCCGCGACCGGCGACGTCGTGTTCACAGCCGACGAAGCCGAAACCGCGGCCCGCGACGGCCGCAGCGTCATCCTGGTGCGCACCGAAACCAGCCCGGAAGACATCCACGGCATGCACGCGGCGCAAGCCATCGTGACCTCGCGCGGCGGCATGACCAGCCACGCCGCGGTGGTGGCGCGCGGCATGGGCACCCCGTGCGTGTGCGGCGCCGGCGACGTGCGCATCCACGAGGCGGAAGGCCGTTTCGTGGTCGCCGGCCGCGAGGTCAAGCGCGGCGAAACGATCACCGTCGACGGCGCCACCGGGCAGGTGTTCTTCGGCGTCGTCGACATGATCAAGCCGGAGCTCACCGGCGAATTCGCCGAGCTGATGGGCTGGGCCGACGCGGTGCGCCGCCTGCGCGTGCGCGCCAACGCCGAAACCCCGGCCGACGCGGCGACGGCGAAGGAATTCGGCGCCGAGGGCATCGGCCTGTGCCGGACCGAGCACATGTTCTTCGACGCCGACCGCATCGCCGCGGTGCGCGAGATGATCCTGGCGAACGACACGGCCGGCCGCGAAAAGGCGCTGGCGAAGCTGTTGCCCGAACAGCGCGACGACTTCGCGGCGATCTTCCGGATCATGGAGGACCGGCCGTGCACGATCCGGCTGCTCGATCCGCCGCTGCACGAATTCCTGCCGCACGACGCCGCCGACGTGAAAGCCGTCGCCGAGGCCACCGGGCTCGCCGCCGAGCAACTGATGGAGCGCGCCCGCGATCTCGCCGAGACCAACCCGATGCTCGGCCACCGCGGCTGCCGTCTCGGGATTTCGTTCCCCGAGATCTATCGGATGCAGATGCGCGCCATCCTCGAGGCCCAGGTTCTTGTGGAAAAAGAAACGGGCGTTCGACCGCTGGTCGAAATCATGATTCCGCTCGTCGCCATGGCGCGCGAACTCGAGATCCTGAAAGCCGAAGTCGACTCCGTCGCCGCGGCGGTGGCGAAGGAGACAGGAGGAACACCGTCCTATTTGGTCGGCACGATGATCGAATTGCCGCGCGCCGCGATCCGCGCCGACGAGATCGCCGAACACGCGGAATTTTTCTCATTTGGAACAAATGATCTGACGCAGACCACATTCGGTCTCTCGCGCGACGACGCCGGCAAGTTCCTCAACGACTATTTGGAGCAAGGGATTTTCGACAAGGATCCCTTCGTGTCGCTCGACGTTTCCGGCGTCGGCGATCTCATCCGCATGGGCGTCGCCCGCGGCCGCGCCATGCGCGGCGACCTGAAACTGGGAATTTGCGGCGAACACGGCGGCGATCCGGCGTCCATAACATTTTGTGAACAGGCAGGGCTGGACTACGTCTCCTGCTCCCCGTACCGAGTGCCGATCGCGCGCTTGGCGGCGGCCCAAGCGGCCTTGAAAGCGCGCGTTAACGGACGCGACTGAACGGACGCGACTGAAAGGTCACACTCCACGCGTTTGACGCAGAAGTGACTGAACCGTCATCTCGGAACGGCGGTTTGGCGCGCTATATGCTCGTGAACAAGAAAGAGAAGCTGGAGGGGGTTCCGGCCTGATGTTGGGTGAGAATCAAAGCGGCGGCGGACTTTTCCGCTGCCTGCGCGACATCGCGGACCACTACCGCCTCGGGGCGGTGGCCGTTCTTAATGCGCTGTTAAAGGAATCGGCCCAAAGCTGGTCGTTCTTAACCAGATCGCTTGAGACTTGGGGGCCTGCGCGCATGGTGAGAATGGTCATGGACGTGGAAACGCGCCGCATCGGCGCGCGCACGGCGGCCGGGCTCGGCGTCGTCGCGGTGGTCGCCGTCGGCCTGCCGGCGATCGAGCACCGCGCCGAAGAACAATCCCAAAACCACGAATGGCGCATGAAGGCGCGTTCCTTCGTCGAGGCGACCAACGCCGGCGATCTGACGACGTCGGACATGTACGCCCGATTCGACCATATGGCGGGCGTCACCCAGGCCGAGCGCGACCGCGCCGCCGTGGTGCCGTTCCAGACCTTCGCGCCGGTCCACTACGACCAGGCCGAACAGCAAGTCCGCGACGAGACCTGCCTGGCGCGGGCGATCTACTTCGAAGCCCGCAACGAACCGCTGCAAGGCCAGCTCGCGGTCGCCGAAGTGATCCTCAACCGGGTCAAGCACCGGCTGTACCCGAACAACGTCTGCGGCGTCGTCTATCAGGGCACCAACCGCGAGACCGGCCTGTCGATCTACGGCACCAACCAGAGCTGTCAGTTCTCCTTCACCTGCGACGGCTCCGAACAAAAGCCGCCGTACGGCGCCAAGTGGCGTCAGGCCAAGATCATCGCGTCGCACACGCTGATGGGCCTGTCGCGGCCGATGACCAACGAGGCGACGCACTATCACGCCAACTACGTCGACCCGTACTGGGCCCCGAAGCTGGTGCACACGCGCACCATCGGGCGGCACATCTTCTACCGCATGAAGGGCAACGCCCCGGTCGTCGAACGCGGCGCCTGATCTCGCCGACTCAAACTTAGCCGACGACGTCCAAGCCGATGTCGAGCGCCGGCGCGGAGTGCGTCAGCGCGCCGACCGAGATCACGTCGACGCCGGTCTCGGCGATCGCGCGCACGCTCTCCAGCGTCACACCGCCCGAAGCCTCGACGACGCAGCGGCCGGCGACCAAGTCGACCGCCTCCGCCATCGCCGTGAGGCCGAAGTTGTCCAGCATCACCACATCGGGTCCGAGCGCGATCACCTCGCGCAATTGATCGAGCGTATCGACCTCGATCGCGATCTTCGTCATATGGCCCGCGTGCGCCTTGGCGGCGGCGAGCGCCTTCGCCGCGCCGCCGGCCGCGGCGACGTGGTTGTCCTTGATCAGGATCGCGTCGTCGAGGCCGAAGCGGTGCGCGGCGCCGCCGCCGGCGAGGATGGCGTGCTTCTCGAGCGCGCGCAGACCCGGCGTCGTTTTGCGCGTGCCGGCGACCGTCGCCCGCGTCCCCGCGACCGCGCGCACGTAGGCCGCGGTCAAGGTGGCGATCCCCGACAGCCGGCTCAATAGGTTCAAGGCGACGCGTTCGCCGGCGAGGATCGCGCGCGCCGGGCCGGACACGGTGGCGATCAGGTGGCCGGCGCGGAGGTCGGCGCCGTCGGCGACGTCGAGGCTGACGCGCACGGCCGGATCGAGCGCCGCGAACACCGCGCCGAGGCAGTCTGCGCCCGCCGCGACGCCGTCGGCGCGGGCGCGAAACTGCGCGGAAAGGACCGTCGCGGCCGGCACGCAGGCCTGGCTGGTGACGTCGCCGCGCTCGCCGAGATCTTCGAGCAACGCCTGGCGCACGACGCGGTCGATGACATGGCGCGGCGCGGGCGGCGGGGCGGGGCGGTCCATGCGGGTCTCCGGACGGGCGTGGGGCGGGTTCATGACGCGGCGGCGGGAGAATTGGGTCGCTGATGTCGTCGCGCAACAGTGACACAGTGAGTTGTGTGTCGGAGTCGATAGAGATGACTTCGAGTGGAACGGAGTCGAGCATGACGACGTGGCCGGGTTTGATTTGCGCCGTTGTGAA
>JAJFFL010000140.1 GCA_021776705.1 Alphaproteobacteria bacterium | reverse complement strand
CGATGGCGGACCGCACCAGGCTGGTGATCCGGTCAAGGTCCGCCGGGTCGCGCGCCGCGCGCGTCGGGGCGCCGTCCGGGTTGGGCGTCACGACGTCGTTGACCGCGACGGCCACCGAGAGCCGCTTGACGTTGCCGACTTCGCGAACTTCGCTGCGCGTCGTCTTGGAGATCTCGTAGTTGATGGTCTGTTCGGAGCGCGTGTTTTCATCGCGCGAACTCGCCCCGGAGCCGGCGTCGGTCTGGCCGCCCGGAATGTTTTGAGACACCGACACCGCGTCGTCGCCCTTCGAGTCCACCGCCGCCGCCGACGACTCGACGGTCGAGGTCGACCGGACCACCTGGCCGTCGGGGTCGAAGATTTCGGCGTTTTCGCTGACCCGGTTGAAGTCCATGTCCGCGGTCACCTGGACCGTGGCGTTGCCGTCGCCGACGACGCTTTCCACGATGTCGAGCACCCGCTCGCGCAGGCGCGCTTCGGTCGCCGCCTTGCGGTCCTCGAAGGCGAGCGAAAGCGCTTCGCCCTCGTCGGTCGCGCCGCCGTCGGCGAGCAGACGGCCGGAGTCGTCCAAGATCGTGATCCGCGACGCCTTGAGGTCGGGCACCGCGCCGGCGACCAGGTTGCGGATGGCGCGCGCGCCGCGGGGGCCGAGTTCGCTGTCGCGCAGCTCCACCCATACGCTCGCCTTGGCGGCGTTCTCTTCGCGGTCGAACAGGCGGCGTTCGGGCAGGGCGAGGTGAACCCGGGCCGAGGCGACGCCGTCGAGGGCCGATATCGTGCGGGCGAGTTCGCCCTCCAGGGCGCGGACCCGGTTGACGTTCTGGACGAAGCGGGTGGCGCCGAAGGCCTCCTGCTCGTCGAAAATTTCATAGCCGACGTTGCCGGAGGCCGGCAGGCCCTCGGCCGACAGCATCAGGCGCGCTTCGAGGACCTTGTTTTCCGCCACATAGACCGCCGAACCGCCGGCGCGGACGTCGAATTCGATGCCGGCGCGGTCGAGTTCCTGGGTGATCCCGGCGACTTCCGGCAGATCAAGGCCGGCGAACAGCAGCGCTTTTTCGCCGCCGCCGAGACGCATCGAGACCGCCATCAAGGCCGCGGCGACGCCGGCCGCGATCCCGAACATCAACACCAGGCGCGTCGGCCCGATCCTCGACAATTGCTCAAAAAACGCGCTCACAAGACTCAATCCCGCCCGGCGCGGCCGTCTGGTGGGCCGCTCGACTAGGCAGGAATTACCGGGCGCCTGGCAAACAAAGCATTAAGCGGCCGGCCACGTGTTCTCGAATTGGCGAGAAGGCCGCCGATTCCCCCGCGCGGCCCAGAAAAAAAGCCGCCCCGAGGGGCGGCTTGTTCAGTTGGGGGGAGAAAGTTTTTTGTCCGACTTAGCGGTACTGCTGCACCCGCGTGGCGCGCAGCCCGGCCAGGCCGTGCTTTTCGATCGACTGTTGCCAGCCGAGAAATTCTTCAACCGTGAGGGTGTAGCGCTGGCAGGCCTCTTCGAGGCTCAGCAAGCCGCCGCGGACCGCGGCGACCACTTCCGCCTTGCGACGGATCACCCAGCGCTGGGCGCCCGGCTTCGGCAGATCGGCGAGCGTCAGCGGGGACCCGTCAGGGCCCATCACCACGTTCTCTCGCCCGGGGCGACGGTCAGACATCACGGCGGCTCCTCAACACGTTGAGTGCCACCTTAGCCACGACCTTTTTCAATTCCGCTAAGCCACAGGGGTGAAAAACCGCTTATGCCGTCAACGCTTTCTCAACGATACGCGCCCCCGGACGGGCAGGGTCCGGAGGCGCGGATCAGGTCAGGTCAAGCGGCGTTCTAGCGCTTCATGCGGATCAGCTCTTCGAGCATCTCGTCCGCGGTGGTGATGATCTTCGACGCGGCGGAATAGGCCCGCTGGGTGGTGATCAAACCGGTGAACTCCGTCGCCAGGTCGACGTTCGAGCTTTCCAGCGATTTCGGGGCCATCAGCCCCGCGCCGCCGGTTCCGGGCGATTTCAGCGTGAACGCGCCTGAATTGTTCGAGACGCGGTAGGCGCCCCCGTTCTCGGGGGTCAGGCCGTTGGGGTTGATGAAGGTCGACACTGGGATCTGATAGACCTGCTTCACAACGCCGTTGTTGAACTTGGCGATGACAAAGCCGTTGGCGTCGACGTCGACGCCCGCGAGGTCGCCGAAGACCGAACCGTTCACCGAGGTGGACAGCACGACCGACGGACTGTCGAGCTGGGTGAGCCCGCCGGTGGAGTTCGGGCCGCCGAAGTCGAGCACGATGTCTTGCGCGCCGACGCCGGTGGTCGAGGCCCAGTTGAACGCGCCGGCGCCCGGCGCCCCGGCGTTGTAGGCGCCGAAGTTGAGGGCGCCCGGTATCGTCGAGCCGGCGGCGTCGAATTCGCCGTCGGTCGTGAACGCGACAACGCCGGTGGCGACCTGGCCGTTGACCAGGCCCGCGCCGGTGTCGACGGCGGAGGCCGGAGACAGGTAGATCTCCGTGTGCCACTGGTTCGGCGTGTTCGACTTGGCGAACGCCATGTTGAGCGTCCTCAAGGTCCCCTGGCTGTCGAACACCTGCACCGAGGAGACGAAGTTCGGCTCCACGCCGGTGCCGGCGGTCGGGTTGTAGTTGGCCATGTTGAGGGACGAGTTGGTCGGATCGTAGGTGCCGCCCGCCACTTGCGGCCGGATCGTCTCGGTGCCTTTCAGGTTGGCGTTGAATTGCAACCGGCTCGTGGCTTCGGCCGTGCCCCCGATCGCGCCGACGTTGACGGTCTCGAGGACCGACAAGTCGGACGGGTTGGAGTTGACGGTGCCGTCGGGCAGCACCGGCCAGCCTTGCAAATAGTAGCCGGCGGTGTTCTGCAGATCGCCGTTCTCGTCGGGCGTGAACGAGCCCGAACGCGTGAACAGGACGTTGTCGATCTGCCCCGTCGTCGTCGATTGGCTCGACACGACGAAGAAGCCGGCGCCGGCGATCGCGAGATCGGTGGCGGACCCGGAAGACGACAACAGCCCTTGCGAACTGATCAGCTGACGGGCGCCGGCCTGGACGCCGCCGGCGTTGTAGACGATCGACGACGAGGCCGCTTTCACCAACGGATCGAAGTTGGTGATCGTGCGCTTGTAGCCGGTCGTGTTGACGTTCGCGATGTTGTCGGAAATGGCGGCGAGCGCGCCGGAGTTGGCGATCAAGCCGGACGTGCCCGCGGACAGGGCGGAATTCAAACTCATGTCTAGCTCCTTTCTTGGTTGCGTGAGGAGCCTTCTGGCGATGTAAATCCGGACCCTTCTCGGACCGGTTCCGGCTTACGCGTCCACATGCTCGCGCACGGAGATCACGGCCGCGAATGGCACCCGTATGTCGCCCATCAAGAGGGCGGGAACGGGGGTCGAAAGGTCGACGCCGGTGACGCGGCCTTTGGCCGCGATGTCGACTTTGATCAACTCATCGGCGTCGTTGCGAGCCGTGACTTGAAGCGTATAGGCCCCGGGCGGCAGGTCTTCGCCCGCCGCGTCTTTGCCGTCCCACACGTAGTTTTGCACCCCCGACGCGGTTTCGGCTTCGGTTTCGAAGACGACTTTTCCGGCTGCGTTGGTGATGACGACGGACACCGATTTCGGCGTCTCGTCGACGACGAACGTCCAGCCGGCATTGCCGTCCTGGAGCGGAGCCGTGGCGCCTTCGGCGATCACGTCCTGGCCGAGATACCCGGCCATCGTCGAGCCGACCGACGCGGTTTGCAGGTCGATCAGCGTGGAAAGCTTGTCGTTCTGAGTGATTTGCTGCTCGACGCTCGAGAACTGCACGAGCTGGTTCACGAATTCCGTCGAGTCGAGCGGATTGAGCGGGTCCTGGTTTTTCATCTGCTCGGTGAGCAGGGTCAGGAACATCTGGAAGTTGTCCGCGAGCGAGGTCCGGGACGTTGAGGCCGCGGCGGAGGCGGCGGAAGCGGTGACGGCGTCGACCATGGTCGTCTCCTAAGCGCGCACGTCGACGCGGCCGCGTCGCACAAGCGCAAATCCATATTGGGTGTCCACCTCGGCGCTTTCGCTCTCAGCGGATGCGGGGACGCCGCGGTCGTTCTGCGGCGTGTCGGGGTCGGCGGCGGCGTCTCCGGGCGTGTCCTCCGGCGTGGCGAAGCCGTGGCCGCCGTCCTTGTGGAGTTCGAACGACAGGCCGTCGCGGTCGAGGGTCACGCCGGCTTCGGCGAGCGCGCGTTCAAGGCCGCGGGCGTGGCGCGACAGTTCGGCCAGCGCCTCCGGGCTTTCGACGCGCAGGACGGCGCGGGCGCGGGCGTCGCGGTCGATGTCGAGGCGCACCGCGACGCGGCCCAGTTCCGGCGGATCGAGACGCATTTCAAACCGTGTGGCGCCGCCGGCGACGGTCT
>JAJFFL010000139.1 GCA_021776705.1 Alphaproteobacteria bacterium | reverse complement strand
CGCTATCTGATCAATCAGCCGGTGAAGGTGCGCTCCGCCAACGTCGACCTCGTCGCGCAGGTCAGTCGCGAACTCGGCCAGATCGTGCGTCAGGGCGTGGTCATGACCGGCTGGCAGGGGCCGTCGTACGTGTTCACGCGCCTCAACGACGTGAAACCGGAAATGATCAAAGAAGCGACCGAAGCCGCGCGGGCCGCCGCGGAACAGTTCGCCGCCGACTCCGGCGCCGACCTCGCCGGCATCCGCGACGCCAACCAGGGCGTCTTCGTGATTCTGCCGCGCGACGAAGTGCCGGGAGAAAGCGAGACCGATCAAATCTTCAAACGCGTGCGCGTCGTCACCACCGTCACGTTCCAACTCGACGGCTGACGCGCAGCCGTCGTCGCCGATGTTGACGAATTGCGGCGGTGTTGAAGCTCCACGTCGCCACGCCGGCCGGGACTACCGGGACCGCACCCGCTCCTGCGGTCGCCGATTCCGCCCGGATCGCGGTCGCGCCAACCCTCATCAGGCTCATTCGGGCCGTCGCCCTTTTCGCGCCAGGGGGCGCGGCGCAACTCGGATGAAGCCCCGATGAACGAAGGCTTCAGGTTCGGTTCCCCAGGAGTCCGCCAGGATGGCGGCGTGAAGGATGGGAGATCGACATGTTGCGCCGCGCTATATCCACCGCCGCTTTTTGGATGCTGACCATGGCCAACGCCCCGGCCGCCGGCGCCGAATTCTCGGCCGGCGATCGGGAGTGGGACCGCGGCGGCGTCGAAAGCTGCCAATTCCGCCACGGCGAGGCTTGCCCGCGTGAACACCGCCATCGCATCGAGCGCGTCCGCGTCTCCTTCCCGACCTACGTCGGCGACCGCTATGCATTCTTCGCCGCTCCGGCGCTCAACGGCGTCGCCGTCGACAAGTGCCTCGACGGCCGCCTGATGCGCTGCGGCGCGCCCGCGGCGGACGCGTTCTGCCAACGCGCCGGCCTCTACAAAGCACGGTTCTTCGTCACGACGTTCGGACGCGGTCCGACCGTGCGCGCCGACACCGCTCGCGCCGACGACGACTCGCGCCGCGGCGTCCTGGCGAATGTGATGTGCGTGATCTAGGCGACGTCGCGGGACGACAGCGCTTCGTCGACCGCGCGCTGGGCGCGCTGCCGGCCGGCCTCGATGGCGCGCTCCAGGCGCTCGGCGAGGCGGGTCGAGACGACCGGTTTGACCAGGATGTCGTCGACGCCGGCCTGCAACGCCGCCTTCATCGCCTGGGGCGATCCGTGGCCGGCGAGCATCACCACCGGCACACCTGTCGCCATCGGACCGGCGGCGCCGCTTCGGATGCGCTTGGTGAGCTCGACGCCGTCCATGTCCGGCACCGCGAGATCGGTGATCACCAGGTCGACCGGCGCGATCTTGAGGTCCTCCAGGGCCATGCGCCCGGTGCTCATCTGCCGGACGCTGGTGACGCCGGCTTCGCGCAAGAACTCCACGATCGCCCGCCGAACCGACGCGTTGTCCTCGACCACGAGCGCGCGCAGGCGGCCGTCCAATCCCGCCACCATCGCTGGCTTCTTCTTGCCGACCATCCATAGCTCCCGCCGGTGATTCGCGAATGCTGCGCGTGGTTTGCTTAAAAAAACAGAAACCATGGCCCCGGATCAGGCCGGAAAACGCAATTCTTTCAGCGGCCGAGCGTCGTGCGCTCCGCCGTCGGGGCCCAAGACGCGGGGCGGTTCGGCCCCATCGACATCGATCCAAAGCACGGGCTTGTCCGCTTCGAGGGCCCGCGCGACGACGTCCGCGACGCCGCCGGGCCCGGCGGCGGGCGCACCGTCCCACACCGCCACGACCACGTCGGCCCAGTCCGCCAGCCAGCCGGCGAGCGCGGCGTACGGAGCGGCGTCGTCGGGCGCGGCGCGCGAAACGTTTAGTTCGATGTTGTCGTCGACGGCTTCAAGCCAATCCCGATAATTTTGGCGCGACGCGGACTCGGCGAAATCCATTTCGTATTCGTCCGGCGCCATCGGCGACACCGCGGCGATCCGCCAGCCGGTGTCGAGCGCGACGTCGGCGGCGAGACGATCGGCGCCCTCGGCGAATCCGGTGGCCACGGTCCCGGATCCCCCGGCCGTAAGGCGCACCGCCGTCAAAGCTTCGGCGATGCGGCGCTTGATCGCCGCACGGTCGCCGCCGAGCTTGTCCGGCCGGTGGCCGGTGAACGCCACTCTCGGCCCTATCTTGGCTGTCGAGACCTCCGCGATCTCCGCCGGAATCTCATTGAGATCGAGCTGCGGAGCCGGATCGAACACCTCGGGAAAGAAATCGTCGCGGATCAGCCGGCGGCCCATCTCCGCGCCGATCTGCTCCAGCCGGTCGAGGTTGTCGCGGCGCGCGTCGTCGATCTGCGCCAGGCGACGGACGTCGCGGTCCGCGAAGGTCAGCCCCAGGTTTTCTGTCAACCAGTCCGCGTCGAGGGTCGGATCGATGCGCTGGAAGGACAAGAGTTCTCCGGCCGACGCGCGCTGTCCGCGCATGTCGCCGATTTCGCTGTTCACCGTCCACGGCGCGATCGGCTCGGACAGCGCCTGCAGCGTCGCCGTCGCGTGCAGGCCGACGTCGTAGATCATCGTCGTCAGCGCATGCACGGCCTTGAAGTAGTGATTCAGGCTCTTGAATTTCGCGGCGTCGATCCGCGGCCGCTCGAAACCCGTCCCGAGCGAAATCACCAAGAGCTTGTCGCGGCCCGTCGGCCACCCGAATCCGTACCCGGGCAGGCTGGCGGCGAGAAACAGCTGCAAACTGGGGTTGTTGAACGGCGTCACCGCGCCGTCGAAAAACAAGCCAGGATCCTGACCGGGCAGGACATCGATCTCGGTGGCGTCGAAGAACACCGGCGCCGACGCGCTGGCTTTCACGACCTTGGCGACGGAATAGTCGCCGTTCGCCAACGCGCCGTCGGTCGCGTCGCCGTTCCAGAACTTGGCGCGCGGATTGTTGGTCAGGGTCCAGGCCGCGCACGTGTCGACGCGCTTGGCGAACGTCGCCCAACCGGTCCGCCAGTCCGCGGTGCGCAAGCGCGCGTCGCCGAGCTCCTCCGTCAGCGCGGCTTCAAGCTCCGCGGAATCAAACCGCGACGTGACGCCGAAGGCGCCGAACAACTTCGGTTTGAAAATGCGCGGGCACAGGTCGTGGTACAGGGCCGCCAGATCGCGCGCGCGACGGCCGAGCGCGAGCCACGTGGCGATGATCGCCCCCGTCGACGTGCCGCCGATCAGATCGAAATAATCCGCCAGCCGAAACGCGTCCGGATCCGGGTGACGTTCCGCCAGGATCTCTTCAATCCGGGCGAGCATGGCGGCGGTCAGAATGCCGCGGACGCCGCCGCCGTCGAGCGCCAGAATCCGCTTCGGCCCGGGCCGCGTCAGACGTTCGACGACGCGCGCCTCGACCGGATTGAAGACCTCAGACATTTTCGCCCCCCGGCGGCTTCAGGCGCCGTCTTCGCAGTCGTAGACCGCTTGAAACGTCTCCTCGTCGACCTTTTCCAAAGTGGCGAGAGTGCAGCCGTCCGGCGCCGCTTTTTCCGCCGCTTCGCGCCACTCGTCCGCGACCGGCGGTTCCGGCAGTTCGCCGTCGGCGTCGAACGAGCCGACCAGCGTGAAGTTCAACACCGCCGCCTTCATGTCCGGCAAATAGCGCACCCCGAAGCGCTTGTTGTCGCCGATCGACACGTAGCCGGGACCGAAGCCCCAGGCGTCGCCGCCGCCTCCGCCGCCTCCTCCACCGCCGCCATAGCTGTCGGATTCGCAGGCGCTCAGCGCCAAAACGGCGATCGCCGCGGCGCACGTTGTCCGGATCATGGTTTTCTCCCCGAAGCGGAAGCCGCATAGTTGCGCGCCCCGGGCCGCCGGCTCAATAGTCTCGTCGCCAGCGCAGCGACAAAGACGCGTCGCTTTGGGAGCCGAATTTCGACACCAATTCGACCCGCGGCCGGATTTCCCACTCGATGGCGGCCTCCGCGGCGCCGCCGTCGCCGCCGCCGGAAACTTCAAAATAAACGTTGTCGGCGATGTATTTTCCGCCCGAGACGACCGCGCCGCCCTCGGCGCGCGACACGCTCAAGCGGTCGACGCCGAGCCCGCGCCGCAACGATCCCAGGAAATCGAACCCGCCGCCGCCGTTGGCGAGGGTCGCGAGCGCCGCCGCGAGCTGGGCCGCTTCCAGCGCCGACAGTTGCGACGCCGTCCGCCCGAACAAGACCCGCGCGAGAATTTCGTCCTCGGGATAAGCCGGCTCGCTGGACAAACTGATCATCGGCTGTTCCGGCGTCCCGGTGACGGTGACGATCGCCACAAGATCCTCCGCTTGGCGGCGGGCGGTCATGTTCAGCCGCGCTGAGGCGACGTCGCCGTCGAGCGTGATCACGCCGTCTTCGAGATCAAACCGCTCGCCGACAATTTCAAGATCGCCTTTGTTGAGCGTCGCCGTGCCGCTGATCCCCGGATCGCGTGCGGTCCCCGTGACCGTCACGTCGAACGCCCATTCCGTCTGCAGCCCTTGCGACCGCACGAACACGCGCCGGTCGGCGTCGAACTTGACGTTGAGGAGCACCGGCGGGCCGCGCCGCGGCGGCGGCGGTTCAAGACGGGCCGGACGATTCAGTTCCGTGACATCGAGCGTGACGACCCCCGGCGGCCCGGCCTCGGGCGGCTCGAAATCGGCGCGGTCGACATGGACGTTTGCGTCGACGCGCGACTGTCCGTCGCGCCGCGACAGGTTGGTGGCGCCGCTGGCGACAAGCCGCGCGTCGGCGCGGTCCGAGAGCCGCATTTCCGTCAGCTCGATCGCCACGTCCGCCGTCACGTCGTCTTCGGCCGCGAAGTCCGCCGCGCCGGTGACGACGACGCGGCCGCCGTCGCCGTCGGTCGCTGTGAAGGATTCCAGCACCAGCCGCGGCCCGTCGAACCGCGCCGCGGCCGTCGCCTCGGCCAGGACGAAGCCGACGCCGCCGTCTTCGAAACGCCCGTCACTGAGGCGAATGTCACCTGAGAATTTGGGATCGGCGGGGGTGCCGGTCATCTCCGCGCGCGCCAGCAGATCGCCGCGCGCGGCGCGGTCTTCGCCGAGAATCAAGCTGGCGATGTTGGCGATCGGCCCCTCGGCCTGCGCGGACGCGCTGAAAGCCGCATCCTTTCGCACGTCCACGAAAGGGGGCGCCGGGCGCAAGGTGACTGGATAATCGATCCGCATCTCGGCGGCCAGTTCGGTGACGTCGGCGACTCGCGCCTCCCCGGTCACGCGGCCGCCACGCGCCACGCCGCTGAAATCCGCCGACACCGCCGCGTTGGCTTCCGCGTTGGGGTCGCGAACGCCGCGCGCCCTCAGAGCGAAGGTTCCCTCAAGCGCCACTTCGCCGGACAGACTCATGTCGCCTTCGAGCGTTCCGACGATGTGGGGCTCCGGCACGAAGGCGTTGATCACGTCCAATGGAAAGTCCCGCAGCGTGGCCTCGACCGCCGCCGCGCCGGATGACGGCCGCCGCACGCCGACGTCCAGCCGACCGCCGCCAAGGCCGAGGCCGCCGGCGACGGCCGCGGCGTCATCTGACAACAGCAAGGTGATCGGCGTCGTCGTCGTGATAGCCCGGTCGCCGACCGCGCCGCCGATCTCGAAACTTCCTGCGATTGTCTCGTCGACGCTTACATCGCCGCGGACGGAGAGGTTGAACCGCTCCGCCGCTTCGCCGGCCACGTCAATGGCGATGTCGACCGCGTCGAAGCCGCCGGTCAGCCGCGCGTCTAGCTGACTGAGCCGGGTGGTGTCGTTGAGGTCCACCGCGCCGGTCGAAATTGAAACGTCAAACGCTTGGGCGCCGCCCCGGTCGAGAAAATTCGCGGTCACGGCGACGCGGCCGTCGCCCTGACGGAGAGTCACCACACCGGTCGCCGGCCCGCCGCCCCGCGCGGCCACGCCGCCGCCCAGCGTCCAGTCCGCGAACGCCCCGCTGATGTCGGACGCATCGACGCCGTCGGAGGCGGCGCGAAACTGCGCCGCGCCGTTGAATTGATTCGCGTCGTACGCGCCGTCGACCTGCGCCCGTCCTGACCACGCATCCCCGCCGTCGGCGTCGACGCGAACCCGCAGCTCGTCGAGCGTCCGATCTCCCAGCCGCACCGACCCGGCGCGCGCGTCGACGCGGATCTTCGGCGTCGCGGGGGCCCCTTCCAGCCGGGCCCCGACGGCGATCGCGCCGGCGAATTCCACCGGCCCGATTCCGAACGGCCCGTCGACGGCGGCGTCGACGTCGAGATCGAACGCGTCGAAGCCGGCGGATCCGGCGACATCAGCGACCAGTCGCGCGCCGGTCACGCTTGCGTTTTGGATGGTGAAGCGGCCGTCGGCCCATTCGCCGCGAACGACGGCCGAGGGCGCGGCGCCGGCAAGATCGAAAAGACCGGCCGACGCGAACGCCAAGCCGCTGCCGCTGGCCTCGGCGTCGACCCGCACCGGTCCGCCGGCGGCGGGCGTTTCGATCCGCACCGCCCCGACCATGTCGCCGCCGTCTACGGTCGGCAGGCCGGAAAGATCGCGCGCCTCGAACCCGAAGTCGGCGGTCACGATTCCGGCGGCGCCGTCGAAAGCGGCGGTTCCGTTCAACAGGATTGAGTCGCCCTCCACCGACAGCGAGCGAAGCTCCGCGGCCGAGAGATCGAGACGCGCCGACGCGTCAAACCCGACCACCGCCGACTCGCCCAACAGCGCCGCCGCCTCGACGCCGGAAACGCCGCTGACCGCGAGCTCGGCGGTCAACCCGGCGACGCCGTCGACGAGGCTGGCCGTCAACGGGCCGGAGACGCTTTCGAACGCCGCGCCGCTCAGCGTCAGGCCGTCAAGCCAGACCTCGCCTTGCAGCGCCGTGCGGTCCCCGACGCCGAGCCGACCGCTCCACGCGAAGCGGTCCAGCGACGCCGCGTCCAATTGCAAAAGATCGTCAGGACGGTCGGAGGTCACGCTGGCCGAGAGCCCGTCGGGCGCGGCGCGCCGTTGAAGGTCGATCGGCCCGGACAAATTCGCCTGAATCGCCGGCGCCGTCAGCGTCGCCACGACGTCGCGCAAACCGTTCCGCGTCGGCGCCGCCAGATCGCCTTCGAATTCGACCGGGCCGCCGAGACGCGCGGCGACATCGCGGGTCAGCGCCGAGGCGGACAGATCCGCGCGGCCCTCGGCGCGCACGGCTCCCGCCTCCCAGACCACATCCACGTCCAGCAAAACAGCGTCGCCGACGCGGACAACCGCCGCGCCGGCGCCGGCGCCTGC
>JAJFFL010000138.1 GCA_021776705.1 Alphaproteobacteria bacterium | reverse complement strand
GCGTTCCCGCCGCCATCTTCGCGTTGAGCACCCTCGTGCTGCTGCCGGCGCTGATGCGCGCCGGCGTCGACGTCGCCGTCATCTTCATCATCACGTTTCTCGGGCCGTTCGCCATCATGTTGGCGGCCGCGTTCATCGCCTACGGCCTTGAAGGCCGTCCCTGGCGCTGGTCGGCGTTTCGGGACCGCATGCGCCTCAAGGCGATGACGCGACGCGATTGGATTTGGACCGTCGGCGTCGTCGCCGTCGTGTTCGGCGCGCAGCAGGTTCAAGGCCCCATCGTGCAGGCGGCGTCCAACATCACGTTTTTCTATCCGCCCGGCGAATTTATGCTGTTCATCTCGCAACTGTTCGG
Source organism: Alphaproteobacteria bacterium (assembly GCA_021776705.1). GTDB lineage: Bacteria > Pseudomonadota > Alphaproteobacteria > Caulobacterales > Maricaulaceae > JAJFFL01. Next base: position 3,547 of record JAJFFL010000138.1, on the reverse strand, counting down.
CGGCACGTTCGGCGGCCACGATCTGAGCGGGCGCTGGGACATCCTGGTCGCGGTGGTGCTCGCCGTCGTCATCCTCAACGTGCTTGGCGAAGAGCTGTGGTGGCGCGGAATCATTCTCCCGCGGCAGGAACTGGCGTTCGGCAAGTGGGCGTGGGTGGTCAACGGCGTGCTCTGGAACTTGTTCCACGTCTTTCGCCATTCGGCGCTTGGAAGCGTGGTCGCGTTCATTCCGTCGACCATGTTGCTGGCGTTCGTCGCTCAGCACAGACGCAACACGTGGCCCGGGGTGGTCCTCCACATCAGCACCAACGCGGCGTTCCCGATCGTCGTCGCGACGCAGGTGATGCAGTCCTAGGACGCGTTTCGACGTCGTCCTAGGATTCCAGCTCGGCGTCCCAATACAGGTAGTCGAGCCAGCTTTTGTGGAGATGGTTCGGCGGGAACCGCCGGCCCATGGCCTGCAGCTCGTGCATCGTCGGCCGGTACGGCGGCCGCGCCGGGAACATCTTGGCTTCGCGCGGCGTGCGCCCGCCCTTCTTCAGGTTGCAGGGCGCGCAGGCGGTGACGATGTTCGCCCACGTCGTGCGTCCGCCTTTCGACCGCGGAATAAGGTGGTCGAAGGTGAGATCTTCCTTGGCGTCGGACCGGCAATAGACGCACGCAAAGCCGTCGCGCAAAAACAAGTTGAATCGCGTGAACGCCGGCGGCCGGTCTTGATGCACGAAATCGCGCAGGGAGACGACGCTCGGGGCGCGCATCTCGAAACTTGGCGACCGGATCGGGGCGTCGTATTCGGCGACCACCTGGACGCGCTCAAGAAACACGTTCTTGATCGCCTCCTGCCAGGACCACAACGACAACGGGTAGTAGCTGAGCGGACGGTAATCGGCGTTCAACACCAGACAAGGCCAACCGGAGAGGGGACGGGTGAGAACTTCCATCAGCCCCCCCTCACCTTCACGCCCCGACAGGCGCGGATGTTCTCCGCCTGATTTGTGAAGGCTGCGCCTCCGCCGTGTGTCGACCGCGCCTCATGCCGGCCTTATAAGTGATTCCATATGACGTGATCATGACACACTGCAACATCGCTGTCCTGCCGGATCGGACGTCGGACCTTGTCGACATCACGTGACGCGCTCAAACATCGCTGCGCCACGCAAGCGAAACCGGCCCTCGGAGCGGCCCTCAGAGCGGCCCTCACAGCGGCTCTCACAGCGGCTCTGGCCGGCGTGTCGTCGTGAGCGGTTTCGTCACCCGATTCGCGCCGTCGCCGTCCGGCCGGCTGCACCTCGGGCACGCGTTTTCGGCGATCACGGCGTTCGACGCGGCGCGCGAGGCTGGCGGCGTGATGAAGCTGCGTATCGAGGACATCGACATCACCCGTTGCCGGCCTGAGTTCGAGGCGGCGATCAAGGAGGATCTGGCGTGGCTGGGGCTGACGTGGCCGGAACCGGTGCGCCGCCAGTCCGACCACTTCGGCGCCTACGGCGCGGCGCTCGACGCGCTCATCGAGCTCGGCGTCGTCTACCGCTGCTTCAAGACGCGCCGCGAAATCCTCGACGAGATCGCGCGCGCCCCGCACGACGCCGGCGAGGGCCCCGAGGGCGCGATCTACTTCGGGCCCGATCGTCCGCTTGGCGCCGACGAAGAAGCCGACCGCCGCGCCGCCGGCGAACTGTTCGCGTGGCGGCTGTCGCTCGCGCGCTGCCGCGACGTGCTTGGCGACGCCTTCGACGCGCTGTCGTTCGTCGAGGAAGGGGCCGGCCCCGACGGCGAGACCGGCACGGTCAAGGCGCGTCCCGCGCGGCTCGGAGACGCCGTGATCGCGCGCAAGGATTTGGGCACCAGCTATCACCTCGCGGTGGTGCACGACGACGCGCACGAAGGGATCACCCACGTGGTCCGCGGCCAGGACCTGTTTCACGCCACCCACCTGCACCGGCTCCTGCAGGAGCTTCTCGACCTTCCCGTCCCCGTCTACCGCCACCACCGCCTGATCGCGGACCGCTCCGGAAAGCGCCTCGCCAAGCGCGACGGCGCGCGCGAAATCGCCGCGCTGCGCCACGACGGCGCAACGCCGGAAACGGTCCGCGCCATGTTGGCGGCGGCGTGACGAGGGTCGCGCCGCGATCGCCGTCGGGCTACTCCTGTCGCGGCGCCCCTGTTCGGAGACCGATCATGAGAGTTTTTCTGTTCGCCGCCGTTTTGGTTCTGACCGGCTGCGCGACGCAGCCGCCCGACTCCGGCGCCGATCGCGCCGCGATCGCCGAACGCAGCCGCGCTTTCTCCGCCGCCTACGTGCGCGGCGACATCGACACGATGATGGAGATTTACGCCGCCGACGCCGTGGTCCTGGCTCCGGGACGGGAGCCGATGCGCGGGCGGGAGTCGTTTCGCGGCTTCTGGACCTTGCCCGAAGGCCGCGCCGTCACTCGCCACGAAGCTGTCCCGGACAGCCTCGTCGTCGACGGCGATCTCGCCTACGACCACGGGCGCTACTTGGTTGCGGGAGAAAACGACGGGAACGCCTGGGGGCCGGTGCGCGGGACCTATCTCATCGTCTGGACGCGCGGCGCGGACGATCGCTGGCGCATGGCGGCCGACATGTGGAGTCGCTTGCCCGACGAATAAGGCGCCGTCCCGACAACGCGCAGAAGGGCGGTCCGCTGGTGACCGCCCTTCGACTGGGTCGCCTCGAATCGAGTCGCTAGTGCGTGCTCGAGAGCGCGGCGATTTCGTCCTTAAGTCGAAGCTTTTCCTTCTTCATGGTGGTGATGCGATACGTATCCGCTAGTGGCCGCTTCAGTTCTGATTCGATGGCTGTTTCGAGGTTATGGTGCCGAGCGTTGAGTTCACGAATGCGCGCATCTCGCGCCATGGGCGCCTCCTGCTGTTGGAGCCGAGTTGACTTGAATATCTCAACATGACTGTTGCATCCCTGTCACATCACATTTGGGGCGAAATCGGCTAGCACCATGAAAACACGCGTGATTCTGGGGATAACTGGCGCCTCGGGCGTGATCTACGGGGCCCGGCTTTTGGACGCCCTGGCGGATCTCAAGGCCGAATCGCATCTGGTGATGACCAAGGCCGCCGAAATGACCCTGGCGGCCGAAACCGAGCTCACGCCGGCCGACCTTCGGGCCAAGGCGAGCGTGCGCTACAAGATCGGCGACGTCGGCGCGCCGATCGCCTCCGGCTCGTTCAAGACCGCCGGCATGATCGTCGCTCCGTGTTCGATCAAGACGATGTCGGAGATCGCCACCGGCGTGACCTCGAATCTGTTGACGCGCGCCGCGGACGTGATCCTGAAAGAGCGCCGGCCGCTGGTGTTGATGGTGCGCGAGACGCCGTTCCACCTCGGCCATCTGCGGACCATGACCCTGCTCGCCGAAATGGGCGCGATCCTCGCCCCGCCCTTGCCGGCGTTCTACGCCGAACCGACCAGCGTCGCCGACCTCGTCGATCAGTCGGTCGGTCGCGTCCTCGACCTCATCGGTCTCGACTGGGCGCGCACCCGGCGCTGGGGCGAGGATCTCGCCGCCGG
>JAJFFL010000137.1 GCA_021776705.1 Alphaproteobacteria bacterium | reverse complement strand
GGCGTGCTCGCGCACGAAGGCGGCCGCGTCGGCGGTGACGTCGGTGAGACCGCGGCCGGGGGTGGAGATTGTGAGGGTGCGTTGGGGCATGGGGGCCAGCATAGAGCCGCGCGCCGGCGCGCGCCTACCGATCGGCGGCGGGCGCGGAGGCCGCGCCGGACGCGCGGCGCGGGATACGCACGCCCCTATCCCGCAACAGCGTACGCTCGACTCGGGCTCTTACGCCTGCGGAAAGGGCTCTTGCGGGTCTGAAAAATAGTCTTGCGGCGCTCAGACGTCTCAGGAGCGTCCGAACCGGGGACAGCGGACATCTTGTCCCCGCGCGGCGGGCGCGGGATTAGACTGGCGTCGATGTCGAGGATGAATTCAAGGCCGCCGTCTGGAACATCGCGAGACATGAACGAACGCCGCGCGCGTCCATGATCTGCTAAGCTGCGCGCACCTTGGCCCATCGACGGAGCCGCGCCATGCCGGTGACGCCCGCCCGCGCCCGCGACCTCGCGCTGTCGTTCGACGACGCCAGCGAACGTCCGCACTTCGACCGCACGGCGTTCCGCACGCCGCGCAAGATCTTCGCCACGCTCGCCGGCGACGGATCCGGCCTCAACTTGATGTTCGACCCCGACCACCGCGACCACTACTGCGCGCTGGCGCCGGAGGTGTTCGCGCCGGTCCCGGGAGGCTGGGGAGTCAAAGGCGCGACCCGCTGCGATCTCGCGAAGGCGGACGAGGCGACGCTGACGAGCGCGCTGCAGGCGGCGCACGGGCTGGCGGCGCCGAAACCGAAAAAAGGCTAGGCGAAGCGTCGCCGTCCTAATTATCCAAAAAGCTCCGCAGCTTCCGGGACCGGCTCGGGTGCTTCAGCTTCCGCAGCGCCTTGGCCTCGATCTGACGGATGCGTTCGCGCGTCACCGAGAACTGCTGGCCGACTTCTTCGAGGGTGTGGTCGGTGTTCATGCCGATGCCGAAGCGCATCCGCAGGACGCGTTCTTCGCGCGGGGTCAGCGACGCCAGAACGCGCGTGGTGGTTTCGCGCAGGTTGGACTGGATCGCCGCGTCGATCGGCAGGATCGCGTTCTTGTCTTCGATAAAGTCGCCGAGGTGGCTGTCTTCCTCGTCGCCGATCGGGGTCTCCAAGGAGATCGGCTCCTTGGCGATCTTCATCACCTTGCGCACCTTCTCGAGCGGCATGGCGAGCTTTTCGGCGAGCTCCTCCGGCGTCGGCTCGCGGCCGATCTCGTGCAGCATTTGGCGCGAGGTGCGCACCAGCTTGTTGATCGTCTCGATCATGTGCACGGGGATGCGGATGGTGCGCGCCTGGTCGGCGATCGAGCGGGTGATCGCCTGCCGGATCCACCACGTGGCGTAGGTCGAAAACTTGTAGCCGCGGCGGTACTCGAATTTGTCGACCGCCTTCATCAGGCCGATGTTGCCTTCCTGGATCAGGTCGAGGAACTGCAGCCCGCGGTTGGTGTACTTCTTGGCGATCGAGATCACGAGCCGGAGGTTGGCCTCGACCATCTCCTTTTTCGCCTGACGCGCCTCGCGCTCGCCTTTCTGCACGGTCTGAACGATGCGGCGGAAGTCGTCGATCGGCAGGCCGGCTTCCTGGGACAGCTCGGCGACATGCTCGCGCAGCTGATCGACTTGGACGCCCTCTTTCTTGACGAACGCCGACCACGCCTTGGTCGTGCCGTCGACCCGGTCGATCCACTCCGGGTCGAGCTCGGAGCCGAGGTAGGACTTGAGGAAGTCGACGCGCGGAACGCCGTGGCCGTCGGCGAGGCGCAGAAGCTGGCCTTCGAGGCCGACGAGGCGACGGTTGATTTCGTAGAGCTGTTCGACCAGGGCCTCGATGCGAGCGTTGTTGAGGTTGATGGTCTTGAGATTGTCGATGATGTGCTGTTCGAGGTGGTCGTACTCGTCGCGCAGCTTTTTCGACAGATCCTTGCCTTCCAGGCGGCGCGCGATGAGGCGGTCCTGGAGGTCGCGAAAGCGGTTGAAGTCGGCGGCGATGGCGTCGAGCGTCTCCATGACGCCGTCGCGCAGCTCCGCCTCCATCGCCGACATCGACAAGGCCGCGCCTTCGTCGTCGTCCTCGTCGTCGTCGGATTTTTGCCCGTCCTCGCCTTCGGCCTTGCCTTCTTCACCGTCGGCTTTCTTGCGGTCGCCGCCCGGTTTTTCGCTTTCCGCGACCGCCTCGCCGCGCTCGACGCGAAGCGCGGCTTCGGAGTAGTCCGGCTTCTCCCCGCCGTAGGTGGCGTCAAGGTCGATGATGTCGCGCAGGAGCACGCGGCCTTCCTGCAGTTCGTCGCGCCAGACCATGATCGCTTCAAACGTCAAAGGGCTCTCGCACAAGCCCTTGATCATGGTGTCGCGGCCGGCCTCGATGCGCTTGGCGATGGCGATCTCGCCCTCGCGCGACAGCAACTCGACCGAGCCCATCTCGCGGAGATACATGCGTACCGGATCATCGGTCCGTCCGAGATCCTCGTCGTCGCTGGACGTGGTCGTCAGCGCCGTCTCGGTGCTCGACTTG
>JAJFFL010000136.1 GCA_021776705.1 Alphaproteobacteria bacterium | reverse complement strand
GTAGAGGCCGCCGTCGCGGGGGTTGAGAGCGGTCACCGCCTCGTCGAGCATCACCGGGGCGTGGCTCACGCCGCGCCCCCGTCGCCGCGCGCCGCCGCTTGCGGCGGGCGCAGCCGGTGCTTGTTGTCCTTGAGGGTCTCGCGGGCGGCGACGCGGTGCGCCTCGTGCGCGTCCGGGTTCCAGATTTGGAACTTGTCGCCGAGGCCGACGAACGCCGCCTGGCCGTCGAGTCCGGCGTGGGCCGCGAACTCTTTCGGCAAGGTGACGCGGCCGGTGGCGTCGAAGCCGAGCAACCGCGCCTCGCCGAGTACGGCGCGCGCGAACGCGGTGCGGATTTCATCGTAGGGGTCCCAGGCGTCGAGCATCGCCTTGAAGCGCTCCATCAGGCCTTGCCCGCAGCCCTCGAGAAACGGGCCGTCGAAGGCCGGCCAACAGTAGACCCCTTCGAGCGCTTCGTCGCGCGCGACGGCGCGGAAATCGGCCGGAGCCGAGACCCGTCCTTTGACGTCGACGCCGTTGATGTGGGTTCCCAAAAACATGGCCCGCCGCCTGGGCCGGCCGTTGATCGGCCGTGCCGCGGCAGTGGGTTACCATGGGAAACTATGGGACACAATGGGCGTAGTTGCCATTCGACGCGAATCAGCGGCCGCCGGTTCGGGCGGCGCTTTTTCGGTCCACAGCGGAATAATTGGCCAGACGGTCTGTAAGCCGGGTTTTGTCCGGCGCTCGGGCTCACCGAACCCTTACGCCTGGACGACCATTCATCTGGGACGTTCGTCGCCGAACGCCTCATGCGACCCACCCGGCCGGCGGCGCGGAGACGCGCCATGTGCCGGCCCTATTCGGTCTTGCTCCCGGCGGGGCTTGCCGTGCCGTCCCTGTTGCCAGGAACGCGGTGCGCTCTTACCGCACCCTGTCACCCTTACCACGCCGAAGCACCGAGGTGCGAAGGCGGGCGGTTTGCTTTCTGCGGCGCTGTCCCGTGGGTCACCCCAGCCAGGCGTTACCTGGCGCCGTGTCTCCGTGGAGCCCGGACTTTCCTCCCCCGCGCCCTTTCGGGAAATGCGGAAGCGGCCGTCCGACCGTCTGGCCAAACGCCTATATAGTCGATCTCGCCGCCCGGCGCCTCCCGGAGATTTCATGCGCATCGTCACCGACACCGAGACCCGCCTCGTGCTTGAGGACGACGCCCCCGGCGTCGGCCTGGCGATGATCGCCCTCGGCGGCGCCGCGGCGCTCGCCGCCGGGCTGCGGCTGGTCGCTTATTTCGACTGGGTGATGGCGCTGGCGTGCCTCGCCGCCGCGGCGGTCGCCTGGCTCGGCTATCGAATCACCCAGACCATCCGGATCGAGTTTGACGCCCGCGCCGGCGCCGCCACCTGGACCCGCCGCTCGCTGCGCGCGGCGACCGTCAAGCGCGCCGGGTTCGACGCGGTGCGCGGGCTGCATTTCGAAAAAAGCCGCGACGGCGGCGGCCCGCCGAGCTTCCGCCCCCTGCTCGCGGTCGGCGACGACTTCTGGCCGCTCGCCCACATGATGGTCGGCGACGACGTGCGGCGTGCGCTGCCGGGAAAGATCGAAGCGATCCTGCAAAGGGCGGCGGAAACGTCGGCGTTGCGCTGACTCTTGCGTGTCATCCTGTGCGCGCGGCAGCGGGCGACGCTGCTGCGCAGACACAGGACCTGCCGAAAGCGGCGACGAGCGCGATCCACACATCGAGAGCCTCGACCTTAGGTAGGTCCCGCGACTGCGCCGCACCACTTCTTGCTTCGACGCGCGCGGGATGACGGCGTAGTGTCACGCCGCCGGATCCTGCGGTCGCGGCCAGACGGCGACGCCGGCGTCCGCCAGCCGCTTCCAGGGGAAGTGCTCGCCGGGGTCTTGCTTGCGGCCGGGGGCGACGTCGGAATGGCCGAGCACCCGCATCAGCGGAATCCGCCAGCGCGAGATCACCGATCCGCACAGCGCGATCACCGCCTCGATCTGGGCGTCGGGATACGGCGGCAGGCCGAAGGCATGGCCGCCGTTGACGATCTCAATGCCGATCGAACGCGCGTTGATGTCGACCGCCCCATCCCAAGACGCGGCGCCGGCGTGCCAGGCGCGCTTGTTCTCCGGCACCAGGCGGAAGACGCGGCCGTCCTCCTCGACCAGGTAGTGGGCGCTCGCCGGCGGCATCGGCTGTTCGTCGGGCCCGTCGCGGAACGCCGGCGGCACGTCGTCGCGGTAGGTTCCGAGCCGCGGCTTGGGATCGGTGAGCTTTTTCAGCGCCGCCGCGCCGCTGCGCATCCCGGTGTAGTGCAGCACCAGCATGTCGACCGCGGCGCCGCGGGCGTCGAAATGCGGCGACGGGGCGTCGAGGATCACCAGTTCGGTCACGACGCGGCCCGCGGCTCAGCGGCTCCGGAGCGCACCGAAATGATCAAGACCCCGCCGAGCGCGAGCAGGCCGCCGACGATAATCTTCCAGGTGAACGGGTCGCCCATCAGCAAGACTCCGAACGTGATCCCCCACACCGGCGCCAGGAGCAT
>JAJFFL010000135.1 GCA_021776705.1 Alphaproteobacteria bacterium | reverse complement strand
TAGAGAGCGCGCCTCGAATTCTTGACGCCGGCCGCCCGCCTGGCGCCGCCCGAAACGCTCGGGCGGCTTCTCGCGTTTCCGGACCGGCCCGACAAAGACGGACGAAAACGATGGCCGACCTGGTGTTGAACGTGGACGTGCGGGAAAAGACCGGCACGGGCGCGGCGCGCGTCACCCGAGCCGCGGACCTGGTGCCGGGCGTGCTCTACGGCGGCGACAAGGGCCCGGTCCCGATCTCGCTGCGGATGAACGAGCTGAAAAAGGCGCTGAGCGGCGGCGGCTTCCTGTCCAAGCTGGTCAAGATCGACCACAAGGGCGAACGCCAGCCGGTGATCGTGCGCGACGTTCAGTTCCACCCGGTCTCGTCGGTCCCGGTCCACCTCGACCTTTACCGCGTGACCGAAGACCAGATCATCGCCGTGGAAATTCCGGTGCACTTCGCCAACGAAGAAAAATCGCCGGGCCTGAAGCGCGGCGGCGCGCTCAACGTCGTGCGCCACACCATCGAAGTGCACGCCCCGGCCGGCGCCATTCCGGATCAGATCCTGATCGACCTCAGCGGCCTCGACATCGGCGACTCGGTGCACATTTCCGCCATCAGCCTGCCGGCCAACGTCACCCCGACGATCACCGACCGCGACTTCACGATCGTCACCCTCACCGGCGCCATGGCGGACCCGGTCGAAGAAGAAGAAGTGACGGACGAGGAAGAAGGCGCCGAACCGGAACTCGTCGGCAAGGACAAGGACGACGAAGACGGCGACGACGCCAAGGCCGACGACAAGGACACCTAGGCGGTCCGGCGCCGCCGACGAGGAGGCGCGGCCGTGCAACTCTACATCGGCCTCGGCAACCCCGGGGCCAAGTACGCCAACAACCGGCACAACATCGGCTTCATGGCCATGGACGCGATTCACCGCGCCCATGGCTTTTCGCCGTGGCGTTCGAAGTTTCAGGCTTTCGCCGCCGACGGAACCGTCGACACCGACGCCGGGCCGAAGAAGGCGCTGCTGTTGAAACCGCAAACTTTCATGAACGACAGCGGCCAAGCCGCGCGCCAGGCGCTCGACTATTACAAGCTCGACCCGGAGGCGGTGACCGTCTTCTACGTCGAGATCGATCTCGCGCCCGGCAAGTTCCGGCTCAAGTCCGGCGGCGGGGCGGCGGGCCACAACGGCATCCGTTCGCTGATCTCCCACCTCGGACCGGACTTCCGCCGGGCGCGGATGGGCGTCGGTCATCCCGGCGACAAGCGCCTCGTCCACCACTACGTGCTCTCGGACTTCTACAAGGCCGAAGAGGCGTGGGTGAGCGACCTGTGCGGCGCGGCCGCGCGCGCCCTGCCGCTGCTCGCGGCCGGCGACGTCGACGCGTTCCAGACCCGCGTCACCTTCCTCGCTCCCGCGCCGAAGCCCGAGAGCGAAGACGCCGACAAGGACTGACTAACGGCGCTTGGATTCGACGCGCTGGCGCCGGCTTCCGCACAGATTGGTGACGACGCCGGAGACGCCGGCGTTGCGCATCGCGGCGGCGGCCTTGTCCATGTTCCATTGGGGCACCGCGAGCACCCGTTCGGCCGCCCGCGACGAGCGCAGCCGCTTGGCGGCGCGTTCAAGACCGCTCAGAGTCTGCGACCGATCGATTTCGCACGCGCGGCGATCTGCGGCGCGTTCGGACATGCGGCGGCGCCGCGCCCGCGGCGCCTCCCCGGCGGCGTAAAAGCCGGCGTCGTCCCAGTCCAACGATGCGTTGAAACGGCGAGCCATGGGTCTTCTCCCCTGGTGGTGTCTCACACGCGGACGAAACAGAGGGTGATTTGTGGAAAACGCCAAGCCCTAGATTGCGCCGGGCGGGGAATCGGCCGTCGCGCCGAAACTCTTGTGTTTCGCGGCCGCTCAGCCTAGCGGTGCGCCCCGTCACCTTCCCGATCACCGACGCGACACCGGACATGGGCTTCAAATGCGGCATCGTCGGCCTGCCCAACGTGGGCAAGTCGACGCTTTTCAACGCGCTGACGCAGACCGCGGCCGCCCAGGCCGCGAACTATCCGTTTTGCACCATCGAGCCGAACGTCGGCGAGGTCGCCGTGCCGGAACCGCGGCTGGCCAAGATCGCCGCGCTGGCGGGCTCGAAGGAGATCATCCCGGCGCGGATGAATTTCGTCGACATCGCCGGCCTCGTGCGCGGCGCCTCGAAAGGCGAAGGCCTTGGCAACCAATTCCTCGCCACCATCCGCGAGGTCGATGCGATCGCTTATGTTCTGCGCTGTTTCGACGACGACGACGTCACCCACGTCGAGGGCCGCATCGACCCGCTCGCCGACCTCGAAACCGTCGAAACCGAACTCATGCTCGCCGACCTCGAAAGCCTGGAGAAGCGCCAGGCGCCGCTCGAGAAAAAAGCCAACGCCGGCGACAAGGACGCCAAGGCCGCGTTGCGGCTGATCGGCGTCGCCCTGGCGCAGCTCGAGCAAGGCCGGCCGGCGCGCTTCGCCGACATCTCAGCCGACGACCGCAAGGAGTGGCGCAAGCTGCAGCTTCTGACGTCGAAGCCGGTCTTGTTCATCGCCAACGTCGACGAGTCTGCGGCCGCGTCGGGCAACGCCCATTCGGCGACGGTCGCGGCGCGCGCCGCCGAGGAAGGCGCGCCGAGCGTCGTCATCTCCGCCAAGATCGAAAGCGAGCTCGCCATGCTCGACGCCGGCGAGCGGGCGGAGTTTCTGGAGACGCTCGGACTCGACGAACCGGGGCTCGACCGACTGATCCACGCCGGTTACGGCTTGCTCGATCTGCAGACCTATTTCACCGCCGGGCCGAAGGAGACGCGCGCCTGGACGATCCGCCGGGGCTGGACGGCGCCGCGCGCCGCCGGCGTCATTCACGGCGATTTCGAAAAAGGCTTCATCCGCGCCGAGACCATCGCCTTCGACGACTTCGTGGCGCTCGGCGGCGAGCAGCCCGCCAAGGACGCCGGCAAGATGCGCGCCGAAGGCAAGGAGTACGTCGTCAAGGACGGCGACGTATTGCATTTCCGGTTCAACGTTTGAGCGACCGGCCGGCGACGGCGCCGCCCGGCGGCGGACGCCGTCCGCGTTCGCTTTTCCGGATTCGTCGCAAAGCTGGTCAGACCTCGTGACACCCCGGCTGATCTGAAGTATCGGTGCGGCATGCGGCACGTTATAACGTTGCTCTTCGCGGTCGCGGCGCTGCTCGTCCAAGGCGGGCTGGCGCAGGGCCACGTCCACACGGCTGTTTTGGCGGCGCATCAAGTTCCCGCCGCAACCTCAACGACCGCCGTCGACGCCGGCCACGTTCCGGCGAAGCCGATCGTCACGGCCAACGCCGCCTGCGCCTTTTGCCACGCCGCGCACGCCGGCGTCGCGCCGCTCGCCGCCGCCGCCGCGCCGCTTTTCGCCGCCGTCGCCGCGCGGCCCGCTCTCTCGGTCAACGACGCCGACCCGCGCCGTTCCGCCGCCACGCCGCCGCGATCGCGCGCGCCGCCGGCCTCTCTTCCGCTCCGCACCTGATTCGGCGCGGCGCTTCGCGCGCCCGCCGTTCCTGAAGCCGGTCGACGCCCAGGCGCGGCCGGAGGACGAAGAGAAAAAGTCATGCTC
>JAJFFL010000134.1 GCA_021776705.1 Alphaproteobacteria bacterium | reverse complement strand
CCGATCCGGTCCATGGGTTTGTGCGACATAAGAGTCCTCCTGTTGTGGGCTTGATTTTGTTGGCTGGAACGCACCCGCGCCCCGCTACGGCCGGTTTACGGCCCGTCACCCCGGTAAGTTTGCCTTGCTTGACTCATATTGAGTTTTATGTGAGGCAAGAAGAGCCAATTTTGACCAACTGTGGTGCAGTTATCGCATCACCTACTTCGAGGGCCTCATGCACAGTGTGTTTCTGCGCTACCTCGACGAAGTCGCCCGGCAGGGGTCGATCCGCAAAGCCGCCAGCCTGCTGAACGTGTCCTCGACGTCGGTGAACCGAAAAATCATCAACATCGAAGAGAGGCTCGGCATCCGCTTGTTCGAGCGTTCGCCGGAAGGCGTCGAACTCACCGCCGCCGGCAAGATCGTTTTGGAGCACTGCCGCAAGACGCTCTACGACTTCGACCGGGTAAAGACGATCATCGACGATATCCGCGATTTGCGGACTGGCCACCTGAGCATTCAGACGCTGGATTCCATCACCTTCGGCGTTCTGCCTCAGGTTCTCGAACAGTTCATCGACAAGTATCCAAGCATCTCTCTTGCGGTGACGACCGCCAAACCGGACGAGATCGAAAGCGCCGTCGCCGCCGGCGAAACCGACATCGGAATAAGTTTCACCAACGGCATTCACCCCGATGTCCGCGTGCTGTCCGAGAAAGCCGCGCCTTTCGGGCTCATCATGCGCCCGGACCACCCCTTGGCCGAGCGCGCGAGTGTGACCGTCGAAGATGTCGTCGGCTATCCACTGGTCCGCACGATCGACGCGCGCGCGGGGAATTCGATCCTTGACCAGGAAATGGCAACGCTCGCCATCCCCCTGTCCACGCACATCTATACCAACGCTCTGATCATCGCCAAACAGGCGATACTGGCAAACCAGGTCATGGGCATTTACACCAAAATCGGATTTCTCGGTGAGATCGAACGGGGCGAGCTGAAGTTCGTCAAGCTCTCGCACCGGACATTGAGCGAATACAAAATCGGGCTCATCGTGTCGGCGGCGACCAACATAGATCCCGTGAAGCACCTGTTTTTCGGTGTCGTCGAGCAACTGTTTCAGAACCTGAGTTTCGATTCCTGACCGAAGGGAGAGCAGCATGACCGATGTGACGCTGGTTCGCGGCCACTGGATCGTTCCGGATGCAGCGAGCGAAGCGCTGACCGACGCCGCGGTTCTGGTACGCGGCGGACGCATTGCCGACGTTGGCGCCTGGAGCGAACTCAGCGCGACCCACCCCGCGGCCCACGTCATCGGGTCCGACCGCTTCGCCGTGCTGCCCGGCATGATCAACGCGCATCACCACAGCCTCGGCGCCTCGGCCCTGCAGCACGGCATTCCCGACCTACTGCTCGAACCCTGGATCCTGGCCCACGCCGGCATGCGCCCCGGCGACGCCCGCCTCGACACGCTGCTCAGCGCCGCCCGGCTTCTGCGCAGCGGTGTCACCACTGTCGTCGACCTGCGCAACAGCCGCGGTACGCCGGAAGCCTATGCGCAAAACCTTGGCGACGCCCTGCGCGCTTACGACCTCGCGGGACTGCGTGTCGCGTTCGGCGCCGGCTTTTCGACCCAAAGCCACCTCGTGGCCGGCGAGGACGAGAAATTCCTGGCGGCCTTGCCACCCGACGTTCGGCTGCTCGCCGAGACGCTTCTACCCGCCGCCGACAATCTCGACGCCGACGACTATTTCGCCATTCTCGCCGAACTGCGCGACAAGTTTCGCGACCGCGAGCGCATTGAAGTCTGCTTCGGTCCGCCCGGGCCGCAATGGATCTCCGACGAATTCATGCAGCGCATCGCCGAAACGGCCGAGGCCTGGGACTGCACCATCCAGACCCACGTCAACGAATCCTTCTATGAGAAACTGCATGGGCCGCGCGCCTACGGCAAGGCGATGATCTGCCATCTGCGCGATCTCGGCGTGCTCAGCCCGCGTTTTTCCATCGCCCACGGGACCTGGCTGACGGAAGAGGAAATCGCGGTCATGGCCGAAAGCGGCGCCGCGGTCAGCCACAATCCCAGCTCGAACCTGCGCCTGCGCGCCGGCATCGCGCCGCTAAACGCGCTTCTTGCGGCCGGTGTCACCGTCGGCCTCGGCATGGACGGAACCACACTCAACGACGACGAGGACATGTGGTGCGAGATGCGCCTCGCCCTGCGCCTCAACCGCACGACACAACTCGACGGCCCGGCGCCGAGCGTGGCACAGGTCTTCGGGCTCGCCACCACGGGCGGCGCCAAGCTGCTGCGGCAAGAGGCGAACCTCGGCCGCATCGCCCCCGGCGCCGCCGCCGACCTCGTGCTGCTCGACCTCGAACGCCTGTCCGCGCCCTGGCTGGCGCCCGATGTCGAGCCCTTGACACTGTTGCTGTCACGCGCCGCCGCCGGCGACGTCCACACGGTGCTCATCGCCGGCGAAGTCGTGCTCGAGGCCGGCCGCCCGACCCGTTTCGATGCCACGGCGGCGGCCGAGGAACTGGCGGCGCGCCTGAGCGACCTGCCGCCGCCGACGGCCGGCCGCGAAGTCGTCGAACGCCTGC
>JAJFFL010000133.1 GCA_021776705.1 Alphaproteobacteria bacterium | reverse complement strand
GCCATTAGCAACCGATGCCCCCGCAGCAAGTAGGGTGCATTGAGCCGCGCGAAATGCACCTTACGCGTCCCCGCCCTTCATCAGTCGGTTTCCAAGAACCCACCCGTCGCTTCCGATGAAAATGCTACCGGCGATGAACGGCCCGATCCGTTCGCCGGGTCGCCGGGTCAAGCCCGGGGCTGACGGGGGAAGGCGGCGAGCGTGTTCGCCGCCGACCGGTTCTGCCCGCCGCCGTTCCAAGCGCCCGAACGCACGCGCGACGCCGGTCGCCGCGGCTCGCCGGGCGACGTCCCCGCCGTGGTTGAGTCCGGCGCCGGTCTCGGACTAATGTCACTGGCGCCGTAAATGGAGATCCGAATGGACCGACGAATGTTTTGCGCCGCCTTGGGCGCCGCGACGATCGCCGCCACCGGCGCGGCCGGACGGCAGACCGGGGCCGCGCGCAAAAAGGTGCTCGTGCTCGGCGGCACGAATTTCGTCGGTCCGGCGGTCGTCGACGCGCTGGTCGCCGGCGGCCACGAGGTCGTCTTGTTCAACCGCGGCATCACCCGCGCCGACGACTACCCGGACCTGCGCAAGCTGCGCGGAACCCGGGCCGGCGCCGGCGCGAGCGACCTCGCCGCGCTCGACACCGACGAGCGCTGGGACGCGGTGGTCGACACCTGGCCGGAACAGTCGGCTCTGGTGGAGGAGACCGCGACGCTGCTGCGCGAGCGGACGGACTACTATTTCTTCGTCTCCAGCATCGCCGTCTACACGGACTTCTCGGCCCCCGGCCTGACCGAAGGCGCCGCGACCTGGGTCGACGAGCCGGGCTGGTACGGCGGCGAAAAGGCGGTCGCCGAACAGCGTCTCGCCGAACTCTACCCGGATCGCTTCGGCGTCGCGCGCTGCCACGCCATTCTTGGCCCCAACGACCCCGGCGCGGGCTATCACTATTGGCTGCAGCGGCTGGCGCGCGGCGGCGACGTGCTGGCGCCCGGCGACGGCTCGGCGCCGGTGCAATACGTCGACGTCCGCGACGTCGGCGACTGGGTCGCGGATTGCGTCGCGGCGGCGCGGCCGGGCGTGCACAACGTCTGCGGCCCCGAGTCCACGCTCACCATGCGCGCCTTTTTGGAGCGCACCGCGGCGGGGATCGGCGCGGACGCGAACCTGGTGTGGGCGGACGCCGACTTCTTGCGCTCCGAGCAGGGCGTCGCCTCGTTCTCCGACATGCCCTATTGGACCCCGACGGACGAGGACGCCGGCTTCGCCACGATCTCGAACGCCAAGGCGGTCGCGGCCGGCCTGACGTTCCGTCCGGTCGAGGTCTCGGCGCGCGACGCTTGGCGCTGGCACCGGTCGTACTTCTTCAAGGACCGCGCCTTCCCGCACGGCGGCTTCGGCCTCGCGCCGGAAAAGGAAGCGGAAGTGCTGGCGGCGTGGGCGGTGAGAAGCGGATAGGGCGGGGCGGCGCTGGGAATCGCGCGCCGGCTCGCTTAGAACGGCGGCCATGACCGGCACCCTCGTCGCCATCGCTCGCCGCGCCGCACACCGCGCCCCCATGGAGGTGATCGCGCGCGGCCGGGTCACGATCGAAGCCGGGCTCGAGGGCGACTACCGCGGGGCCAAGTATCCCAAGCGCCAGATCACCGTGCTGGCGAAAGAAGACTGGGAGGCGGCGCTCGCCGACGTGCCCGGCGCCCCGAACCTGCCGTGGACCGCGCGGCGCGCGAATTTTCTCGTCGACGGCGTCGACCTGTCGCAGGCGGCGGGCGCGGTGCTGCGCCTGGGCGCGGTGACGCTCGAGGTCACCGGCGAAACCAACCCGTGTCATCGCATGGAGGAGGCGTCGCCCGGCTTGCTCAAGGCGCTGTCGCCCGACTGGCGCGGCGGCGTCACCTGCCGCGTGCTCGAAGGCGGCGACGTCGCGGTCGGCGACGCCGTGGAGGTAGCGTTCGCGCCGGCGCCAACGCCGAAAGTGAAGCTGCCGGGCTGAGGCCTGAGTTTTCCGACCGCTCGGCGACGTCCGGCGCCGTTCGGCGAAAGCCGCTTGCCGCCGGGCGGCCGCGCCGCGACAACACGCGCATGAACGACGCCGCGAACGCGTTTCGTCGCGCCTGGACGCGCGACGCCTGGCTGGCGCCGGCGGTGCTGTGGCCGCTCTACGGCGGGCTCACCTTCGCCGCGCTCGCGCCGCAGCTCGCGGCCGACGCCTGGCCGGACTATCTGGCGCTGAAGATGGGGCGCGCGGCGCTCGGCTTCGCCGCGTCGGCGTTGATTTTCTACGCCGTGCGCCGTCGCTTGGCGCGCGGCGCGACGGTCACTTCGGCGGCGGCGGCGGCGCTGGCCGCGGCGGTCGTTCTCGGGGCCGCCTGGTACGCTGCCTTCCGGCTCACGCTGGCGCCGGCGCTGATCGGGTTGGAGGTCGAAATTCCGTGGTCGCGCGCCCCCCGCTCGGCGCTCGACTACGCCGTCACCCTGTTCGCCGTCACCGGCCTCTGGCTCGGATTCGACCGCCTCCGCGCCACGCCCGCCGAGGCGCCCGCCGCATCCGACGCGGACGCGCCGCTGGCCTACGACCAGACCGTCCTGATCGACGCCGCGGGCGGCGTGCAGCTGGCCCGGGTGCGCGACATCCGCTGGATTTCGGCGGCGGGCGACTACACCGCGCTGCACCTGGCGTCCGGGGCCGCGCCGCTGCTTCATACGCCGATGCGGGCGTGGGAGGCGCGGCTGCCGGAGGCGCACTTTTTGCGCATTCACCGATCGGCGATCGTCAATCTCGACCACGTCGAAGCGATCGAGCCCAACGGCGGCGGAAGCTACGCGGTGCGCATCAAGGGATGCGGCGAACCGCTCGCCATGAGCCGGCGCTACGCGGCGGCGATCAAGCGCCGCGTCGAGGACGCCTAGTCAAGGTCGCGCACGACCCGGAAGCCGAGGTTTGGGTAGTCTCGGCGGCGGTGATCGAAGTTGCGAAACTGCGGCGAGAACGCGTGCGCGGCGCCGTTGTTCCAGGAGCCGCCGCGCATCACCCGGCTCGCGCATTGCTCCTCCGCGCCGATGAAGGCGGTCCCGTCCGTCGGCGCGGCGGCCGGGTAGGCCGACGACCAGCTCCCGCGCGCCTCCCACTCCGGATCGTGCCAGCAGTCCGCGACCCATTCCCAGACGTTGCCGGCGACGTCGTAGAGCCCGTAGCCGTTCGGCGACGCCGACCCGACCGGCAGCGTCGCCGCGCCGGAGCTGTCCGAGCACGCGTCCGTCGCCCAATCGAGACCGGCGGTGGCGTCGGCGATGTTGGCGTAGGCGCACAGGCCCTCCGGGCCGCCGTCGTGCAAGAATTCGGCGTCGCGGCCGCCGCGCGCGGCCCATTCCCACTCGGCTTCCGTCGGCAAGCGGTAGGGCGCGCCGGCGACGCCGGACAGCCAGGCGGCGTAGGCGGCCGCGTCGTCCCAGGCGACGTGGATCACCGGCCGCGCGCCGCGGCCGAAACCTTCGTCGTTCTCGATCGCGCGGCAGGCGTTCGCCGCGGCGCACGCGTCCCATTCGGCGAACGTCACCTCGAAGACGCCGATCGCATAGGGCCGCGCCAGGACCACCAACCGCGTCGGCCCGCGCGCGGCGTCGCCGCGAATCCAGGGGTTGGGATCGTCGGCGCGGTCGAACGCCCCGGCCGGGACGACGGTCATCAACGGGCAATCCGCGCAGTCCCGAAACTCCGATCCTGGCGGCGCGCCGGCGCTCGCGCAGGCGGCGAGCGCGGCGCCGGCGACGGCGAAGCGCATGGGCGGATCTCCTGGACACGAACGACGTCCGCGACCTTATCGACGCGGCCGGCGCCGGCCATCGTTCTTCGTCCGGCGG
>JAJFFL010000132.1 GCA_021776705.1 Alphaproteobacteria bacterium | reverse complement strand
CAGATCCGCGTCGTGCTCGCCGACCTCGGCGCCGACGTGATCAAGACCGGCATGCTCGGCGCGGCGGAGACCGTCGCGACCGTCGTCGACGCGCTGGCGGCGTTCGCGCCCGAGACGCCGCTGGTCGTCGACCCGGTGATGGCGGCCAAAGGCGGGCACGCGCTGCTCGAGGCGCCGGCGGTGGACGCCGTCCGCGAACTCCTCGTGCCGCGCGCCGCCGTGGTCACGCCCAACGCGCCCGAAGCCGCGCGCCTGACCGGGCTTGCGGTGCGCGGCCCCGACGATCTCGCGGCCGCCGGCGCGGCGCTGGTCGCGGCCGGCGCGCGGGCGGCGCTGGTCAAAGGCGGGCATCTCGCCGGCGACGAGGTCATCGACGTGCTGGTCGAACGCGGCGGCCGCGAAACCCGATTCTCCGCCCCGCGGATCGACACCCGTCACACCCACGGCACCGGCTGCACCCTGGCCTCGGCGATCGCCGTGCGGCTGGCGCAGGGGGCCAATCTCAAGACCTCGGTAACCGATGCGCGCGCATACCTCAGGACCGCCATCGCGCGGGCCCCCGGGTTCGGCCGCGGCCACGGGCCGATCGACCACACGTGGCCGGTGAAGGACCGCACGTCGTGAAACTCACCGTCATTCAAATCGACGCGTTCGCGCGCAAGGTGTTCGAGGGCAACCCGGCGGCCGTCGTGCCGCTCGACGCGCCGTTGCCGGATCTGACGATGCAGGCCATCGCCGGCGAGCACAATTTGTCCGAAACCGCGTTTATCTGCCGCGACGGGGCCCCCGGGCGCTGGCGGCTGCGCTGGTTCACGCCGACGACCGAAGTCGAGATGTGCGGCCACGCCACGCTCGCCGCCGGCGCCGTCGTGTTGCGCGACTACGAGCCGTCGTTGTCCAACGTCGCGTTCCAGACCCGCAGCGGCGAGATCGTCGTCAAGCGTTCCGGCGACGGCTTCATGCTGACGCTCGCCGCCGCGCCGCCGGCGCCGTGGGACGGCGGCGGCGTCGCCGACGTCCTCGGCCTCAAGGTCGTCGATTCGGTGAGCGGCTTGTACGCGCACCTGGTGGTCGACGGCGCCGACGCGGTTCGGTCCTTGGACGCCAGCGACGGCGTCGCGGCCGCGTCGCTGGTCGACGGCGACGGCCGCCGCAACCGCCGCCATCTCGGCGTCACCGCGAAGGGCGACGGCGACGTGGACTTCGTGCTGCGGTTCTTCGCCCCCGGAGTCGGAATCCTCGAGGACCCGGTCACCGGCTCGGCGTTGTGCGATCTGGCCCCGTACTGGTTCGCCCAAACCGGCAAGCGGGACCTTCTGGTCCAACAGGCGAGTCCGCGCGGCGGCTACATGACGTGCCGCTACGACGGCGGCGCGACGGTCAAGATCGCGGGCGGGGCGGTGGAGTACTCCCGAGCGCAGATCCGGATCTGACGCGGCCCGATCCGAGCCACAGCCCGACGAAGATCAGAGCGAGCGCGGCGAACGCCGCGGCCCCGGGGCGTTCGCCGATCCACCAGCCGACCGCGACCGCGGTCACCGGCGTCAGGAAGTTCGCTTGCGCGAGAAACGTCGGGCCGGCCGAGCGCACCAGCTGCATGTAGACGATCGCCGCCACCCCGGTCGCCCCGACCCCGAGGGCGGCGATGGCGGCGAGCGACGACCAGCCGGGCGCCGGGCCGGACACGGCGGCCGCGACGCCGAACGGCGTCATCATCACCGCCGCGGCCGTGACCATGCCGGCCGCCACGACGCGGGCCGAAAGATCCGGCGCGCGGCGCGCCACGACGACGTTGACGGCGTAGCAAAAAGCCCCGCCGAGGACCGCGAACTGCGCCACCGTGGCGGCGCCGCCGAGGTCGGTCAGCGCCGCCGGTCCGACCAGCACGGCGACGCCGACGAAGCCGAGCGTCAGGCCGGCGGACTTGCGCCACGTCGCGCGCTCGCCGGCGACGAAAGCGTGCGCCAGGGCGGCGGTCATCAGCGGCATCGCTGCGGTCAGGATCGCGGCGAGGGCGCTGTCGATGCGGGTTTGCCCGGACGAGATCAGGAAGAACGGCGCTGCGTTGCCGAACAGGCCCAGGGCCGCCAGCCACAGCCAGGCCGGATCCGGCCGCGGCAGCAGCCGCGGCAGGCGTTCGCCGCAGCGCGCGCACCAGACCAGCAGCAGCACGGCGCCGATCCACAGCCGGCCCATCGTGACCACGGCCGGAGAGGCGCCGGCGACGGCGAGCTTGGTGATGGCGAAGGCGGTGCCCCACAGGGCGACGAGGGAGAAAAACCAGATCCAGTCCTTCGCGCGCGGCCCCGCCGTCACGCCAGGGCCGAGGTCACGGCGGCGAGGAAGCGCGCGACGTCGTGATCCGAGACGTGGACGTGCGGCGTGATCCGCATCCGCGGCCCGCGCTGCGAGACGTAGATCTTGTCGGCCGCGAGACGCGCCGTCAGGTCGTCCGGCGCGCCGTCCGGCGCGCGCATCGACAAATAGTGCGGCGACCGCAGCTCCTCCGGTTCGGCGGTGAACCCGAGCGCCCCCAGCCCCGCGGCGATGGCGCGGGCCCGCGCTCCGGCGATTTCGGCGACCCGCTCGGGCGTGATCTCGAGCACGACGTCGAGCGCCGCCGACGCCACCGGCATGAGGGCGAAGTTCGAGCGCTCGCCGACGTCGAAGCGCCGCGCGCCGGTCTGATAGTCGTCCTGGTAGTCGGTGAGGCCGGCGAAATTTCCCGACCCCGCACGCGCGATCCAATTGTGTTCGAGCGGCTGGCCCTCGCGCCACCGCGGCGCGACGTACAGCCAGCCGAGGCTGTAGGGTCCCAGCAGCCACTTGTAGCCGGCGGCGACCGCGAAGTCGGGATCGACGGCCGCGGCGTCGAACGGGACGGCGCCGAGAGATTGAGTGAGGTCGAGAACCAGGGCGGCGCCGGCGGCGCGCGCGGCGCGGCCGATCGCGACCAGATCGAGCGCGCCGCCGTCGATCCA
>JAJFFL010000131.1 GCA_021776705.1 Alphaproteobacteria bacterium | reverse complement strand
GCGCCGGACGCGCTGGGCCGCCGGGGTGCGGGCCGCGGCGGCCCGAATACAGCCGGCACCTGACGGTGTGCAACGAAACGCGCCTCGGCGAGGTGCTCGCCGCGGCGCTGCGGGCCGAAGTTCGGCTGAAAACGCGCGGGGCCGCCGAAGCCGCCGTCCTGGGACGGCTGGTCCTCGCCGTCGCCGGCGCCGCACGGCGACGCTAAGTCGCCGTTCGAAGTCTCCGGCACACCTCTTCCAGCTGATCGAGCTGAGAGTAACGTATACGGACTTCACCCGCCTCGCCCTTGTGGCGGATGTCGATGTCGAGGCCGAGAGCGGCGGCCACGTCCTTTTCCATCGCCAACGTGTCGGCGTCCTTCGACGACGGCCGTCCGCCCGACCGAACCGTGCCGGCGACCTCGTGCGCGACCCGCGCCAAATCCTCCGCCTGGCGGACAGTCAAGCCGCGCTCGACGATCTGCAGCGCCAGGGTTTCCGGATCCGGCGCCGCCGCGATGGCGCGGGCGTGGCCGGCCGACAGTTTTTCGTCGAACAGGAGGTCGCGCACCCGCGGCGGCAGCGCCAGCAACCGCAGCGTATTGGCGACGTGGCTGCGGCTCTTGCCGATGGTCTTGGCGATCTCTTCCTGGGTGTGGCCGAACAGATCGATCAGCGCCTGATAGCCCCGCGCCTCCTCGATCGGATTGAGATCCGCACGCTGAACGTTTTCGATGATCGCGATCTCGACCACTTCCTGGTCGTTGAGATTGCGGACGACGATCGGAACTTCGTGCAGCCCCGCCTTTTGCGACGCGCGCCAGCGGCGTTCGCCGGCGACGATCTGAAAGGCGTCCCTCTCGCCCGGAATCGGGCGCACCAGGATCGGCTGCAGAAGACCTCGCCCTTTGATCGACGCCGCCAGCTCGTCGAGTTCGGTCTCGTCGAACCGCTTGCGCGGCTGATCCGGGTTGCGGTGCAGCTGCGAGATCGCGGCGCTGCGGGAACCTTCGAACGGCGGCGGCGCGGCGCCCTCGCCCCGGTTCGCCGCCGCGGGCGGATTGTCGGCCTCGCGCATCCGCTCGGACTGTGTCGGGTCGACGTCGCCCAGAAGCGCCGACAACCCCCTGCCCAACCTTGCTTTCGCCGTCGCCATTCGTGTGACGCTCCTCGTGCTAGGCGGCTTCCGCCTGGACCCCCGCCCGCTTCAGGATTTCTCCGGCGAGCTTGATGTACGCTTGGCTCCCGGCGCTCTTGATGTCGTAGAGCAGAACCGGCATCCCGAACGACGGCGCTTCCGACACGGTGACGTTGCGCGGGATGACCGTGTCGTACACCTGTTCGCCGAAATGGGAACGGACATCGTCGGCTACCTGTTCCGACAAATTGTTCCGTTTGTCGTACATGGTCAGCAAGACGCCCTCGATTTTCAGCTTCGGGTTGGTCGACGACCGCACCAGCTGGAACGTCTCCATCAGCTGCGACAAGCCTTCGAGCGCGAAGAACTCGCACTGCAGAGGCACCAGCACCGTGTCGGCCGCCGTCATCGCATTGACGGTCAGCACATTGAGCGACGGCGGGCAGTCGATGAAGACATACTTGTAGGGCTTGGCCGCGCCGCTTTCGATCTGCGCGCGCAAGCGGTCAAAGGCGCCGCGGAGGCGATAGTTGCGTCCTTCCTGATGCAGAAGTTCCGCTTCAGCGCCTGCCAGTTCGCCCACGGACGGAACCACATCGAGGCCCGGAACCTTGGTTTCGATCATGGCTTCGAGGAAATCGCCCTCGTTCATGAGGACGTCGTAGGTGGTCACCTTGCGGGTGGAGCGTTCGACGCCGAGCCCGGTGGACGCGTTGCCCTGCGGGTCGATATCGACGACCAGGCAATTCGTGCCCACCGCGGCGAGCGCGGTGCCGAGGTTGATGGCGGTGGTGGTTTTGCCGACGCCGCCCTTCTGGTTGGCGACGGCGACGATCTTAACGCGCCCGTGCGGCGTCTCTGTCATGGCGTGCAAGTCCCTCTATGCGGGCGACGCGGCCGTCGCCGGCGGATCGGCTTGGACGGAGGTCGAATCGAAAACGCCACGATTCGGCGGCGTTCGCCAACTCAGCCTCGACTTCCTTGCCCTTGAGGAACACACCCACCGTGTCTTCTTTCCACAACGAATCCGCACACTCGAACAGCCGAGTCAACGGCGCGAACGCGCGCGCGGTCACGACGTCGAAGGTTTCGCCGGCGATTTCCTCGATGCGGGCCGCCCGAACCACCGCCGGCGCGCCGGTCGCCCGCACGGCCTCGCGCAGAAACGCGGCCTTCTTCTGGTTGGACTCGATCAGGTGGATTTCGACCCCCCTCCCCCGGTCTTGCGCCGCCAAGGCGGCGGCCAGGCCCGGAAACCCGGCCCCCGACCCAAGGTCCGCCCAGAGTCTGGACTCGATCGGCGCGGCGTCGAGAACCTGGACCGAATCAAGCGCGTGCCGGAGCCAGAAATCCGCCAGGGTGTCGGGGCCCACCAAGTTGATCCGCGCTTGCCACTTCTCCAGCAGCCCCCGCCACGTCTCGAACCGCGCCAGCGTTTCACGGGAAACAACCGCGTCGCGCGCGAAGTCCGCGGCGGCGTAGGCGGTCATGCGGACGCGGCGCGGGCGCGGGCGGTTCGTTTCACGTGCGCCAGCAGCGCTGTCAGGGCGCTCGGAGTCAGGCCCTCGATGCGCCCGGCTTGGCCCAGGGTCTGAGGCCGGACGCGGCCGAGCTTCTCCCGCGCCTCGTTCGATAGTCCGCCTACGGACTCATAGTCGATGTCCTCGGGTAGTCGCAGGTTTTCGTCGCGGCGAAACGCCAAGATGTCCGCCTCCTGACGATCGAGATAGCCGGCGTAGACCGCGTCGATCTCGATCTGCTCGCGCACCGCTCTCGGCCAGGACGCGAGCTGCGGCCAAACCGCCGCCAGCCGGTCGATCGAGATCTCCGGATGCGCCAAGAGGTCGAGGGCGGTGCGGCGGCGGCCGTCGTTGTTGACGGCGAACCCTCGAGCCGCCGCCTGCTGCGGGGTCAGCGCCAGCTCGCGGGCTTGAGCCCGGGCGGCGTCGAGAGCGTCGCGCTTGGCCTCGAACGCCCGGGCGCGCGGCGCGCCGACCACGCCGAGGTCGACGCCCTTGGCCGTCAGCCTCTGGTCGGCGTTGTCGGCCCGCAGCGTCAGCCGGTATTCGGCGCGCGACGTGAACATGCGATAGGGCTCCGACACGCCGCGGGTGACGAGGTCGTCAATCAGCACGCCGATGTAGGCCTCGTCGCGCCCGAACGTCGCCGGCGCGTCGCCGGCCGCCGCCCGCGCCGCGTTGAGCCCGGCGACCAACCCCTGGGCGGCCGCTTCCTCATAGCCCGTGGTGCCGTTGATCTGGCCGGCGAGATGCAGCCCGGGCGCCGCCTTGACCTCCAGCGCCGGCGTCAGTTCGCGCGGGTCCACGTAGTCGTACTCGATCGCGTAGCCGAAGCGTTTCACGTGGGCGCGTTCGAGGCCCGGAATGGTCTTGAGGAACGCCGCCTGGACGTCTTCCGGCAGCGAGGTCGAGATCCCGTTGGGGTAGACGGTGTCGTCGTCGAGGCCCTCGGGTTCGAGGAAGATCTGGTGCGACGTGCGATCGGCGAAACGCACGACCTTGTCTTCGATCGACGGGCAGTAGCGCGGGCCGCGCCCGGCGATCGACCCGCCGTAGACCGCCGACCGGCCGAGGTTGTCGGCGATGACCTGGTGCGTCGCCGCCGTGGTTCGGGTGACCCCGCAGGCGACCTGGGGAACCGTGATCGCGTCGGTCAGGAACGAGAACGGGACCGGCTCGTCGTCGGCGGGCTGCCGGTCGAGACCGGCCCAGTCAATCGTCGTCCCGTCGAGGCGCGCCGGCGTCCCGGTCTTGAGCCGCCCCATCTTCAGCCCGAGCCCGTAGAGCCGGTCGGAGAGCCCGACCGCCGGGGCTTCGCCGACCCGGCCGGCCGGGGTGCGGACCTGTCCCACGTGGATGACACCCTTCAGGAAGGTGCCCGTGGTGAGCACGACCCGCGGGGCCTGAAACGCGCGCCCGTCCGCGGCGACGACGCCGGCGACCCGGCCGTCGTTCAAGATCAGGTCCTCAACCGCCGCCGCCACGATTTCGAGATTCGGGACCGCGGCGAGCGCGGCCTGCATCGCTTGCCTGTAGAGCCGCCGGTCGGATTGGGTCCGCGGCCCGCGCACCGCCGGTCCCTTGCGGCGGTTCAGCATGCGGAACTGAATGCCGCTGGCGTCAGCGACCCGGCCCATCAGGCCGTCGAGGGCGTCGACCTCGCGGACCAGGTGGCCCTTGCCGAGGCCGCCGATCGCCGGGTTGCACGACATCTCGCCGATGGTTTCGAGCTTGTGGGTGAGCAACAGCGTCCGGGCGCCGAAGCGCGCCGAAGCGGCGGCCGCTTCACAGCCCGCATGGCCCCCGCCGATGACGATCACATCCCACATGAAACTCAGTCTCTCACACTTCGCCCCGACCGTCGGGGGCGCTGGATGTAGCGCGTCGGGCGGCGGGGGAAAAGCCGCGCCCGCTGCGCCACGTGAAACAATCCCGCCGGCCGCGAGAGACGGCGGCGCGCGCGAACCGCACCGGACTCGGTTCGCGGACCGTCCGGCGGCTCTCGCGGTTCGCCGAGGTTTCACGTGAAACGTTCCGCACTCGGACTGATTTCCGGTTCCGGCCCGGTTTCACGTGAAACACGAGATTGTCCGTGGTCGTCATTTTCCGACGCAGAACTCGGCGAAGATCTTGTCGAGCACGTCCTCGACATCGACCCGGCCGGCGATCCGGCCGAGGGCGCGGGCGGCCAGCCGCAAATCTTCGCCGGCCAGTTCCGGCGCGTCGGCGAGCCGGCCGGCGGCGCGGCGCAAGCACGCCACGGCGCTGTCGGCCGCGTGGCGATGGCGGGCGCG
>JAJFFL010000014.1 GCA_021776705.1 Alphaproteobacteria bacterium | reverse complement strand
GCCTCGAAGATGATCCGACGCGCCGGCGTGACCGTCGACGTGGTCAACGTCGGCGGCGGTTTTCCGGCCACCTACCCGGGCATGACCCCGCCGCCGATGGCGGCCTACATGGAGGCGATTCGCGCCGGCTTCGACGACATGGCGGTGACCGAGAACGCCGAGCTGTGGTGCGAACCCGGCCGCGCGCTGGTGGCCGACGCGGAGTCCCTCGTCGCCCGCGTCGAGTTGCGCAAGGGCGACGCGCTGTATCTCAACGACGGCGCCTTCGGCCGCCTGTTCGACGCCGCCTACGCCGACTGGCGTTTTCCGATCCGGCTCCTGCGCGGCGGCGGCGAAGCCTCCGAGACGCTCGCGCCCTTTCGTCTGTTCGGGCCGACGTGCGACTCGTTCGACGCCATGCCCGGCCCGTTCGAACTGCCTGAAGACATCCGCGAAGGCGACTACGTCGAAATCGGCTCCATCGGCGCCTACGGCGTCGCCATGACCAACCGGTTCAACGGCTACGGCCTGTTCGAGCGCGCCGAGGTTCAGGACGAGCCGTGGGTCGACCTCTACCGGTTCCGGGCCAACGACGAAGAACCCGCCGAGGCGCAGGCCGCCCAGGACTTTCGTCCGCCGGTCTGACCGACCCCCTTGGTTCGAAGTGAGTTGACGGCGTCGGCGCGGCCGTGGTTTTGACCCCGCGCCGATCGCCGACAGGCCCGCCATGCGCCCCACCGTCTCCGTCATCGCCACGACCTACAACTGGCCGCAGGCGCTCGACCGCGTGCTTGACGGTCTGGCGCGTCAGACCTGCGCGTTGAAGGAAGTCGTGATCGCCGACGATGGTTCGGGCCCGGAAACCCTCGCGGTGATCGACGCGTGGCGGCCGCGCCTGCCCTTCCCGCTGGTGCACGCCCGGCAGGAGGACCTCGGCTTTCGCGCCGCCCGCGCCCGCAACCTCGCGGCGTCGCAGGCCTCCGGCGACTACCTCATCTACCTCGACGGCGACGGGCTGGTGTTTCCCGGATTCGTCGAGGGACACATGCGCCACGCCGAGCCCGGCTGGTTCACGGTCGGCCGCCGCTGCTACCTGCGCCGCTGGTTGTCGCAGCCCGTGCTCGAGAAGAAGCTGAGCCCCCATGCTTGGCCGAAAACGGCGTTTTTTCCACTAGCGCTGCTTGGCGGCTCCAACCGGCCGTTCCAGCTCTTGCCCGTGCCGATGAGCGAGGCGCGGCGGCGCAACAAGGCGCGTGAATGGAACAAGGCGCAGACCTGCAACCTCGGCGTCTGGCGCGGCGACTTGTTGCGCGTCGGCGGTTTCGACGAATCCTACGAGGGTTACGGTCTCGAGGACACGGACTTCGTCGTCCGCTTGATCCGCGCCGGCGTGTTGCGCAAGACCCTCGAGCACGCCGACCCGGTGCTGCACATCTGGCATCCGCGCCGCAAGACCGGCGACGACAACCGCAAGCTGCTCGACGCGATCATGGCCAACACGTCGACCCAGCCGGCGAAGTCGCTTTTCCTCGAAGAAGCCTCCTAGGCGCGGCCCAAGCCGACGACGAGGCTCGCCGTGTAGGCCGCGTACAAGAGTAGAAAACCGATCCCGATCCCGCGGCCGATCCGCCCGCCGCGCAGCGACAGCGCGATCAGCCCCACGGTCGCGGCGGTCATCACCCAAATGTCGACGCGGATCACGTTCGCCGGCGCCGCCAACGGGTGAACGAGTCCGGTCAAGCCGAGCACGCCGAGCGTGTTGAAGATGTTCGAGCCGAGCACGTTGCCGAGCGCCACGCCGCCCTGCTTGCGAAGCGCGGCGACGACCGAGACGGCGAGTTCCGGCATCGACGTGCCGACGGCGACGACCGTGAGGCCGACGACCGTGTCGGCGACGCCCAACGCCGACGCGGCGGCGATCGCGCCCCAAACCAGAAAGCGCGCGCCGATCAGGACGCCGACCAGTCCGGCGATCGCAAAAACGGTTGCGAGAGGGAGCCGCGCCGGCGCCGATTCCGCGTCGGCTTCCGCGGAATGCGTCGCCGCCGTCACGTCGGCCGCTCCCGCGCGCCGGTCCAACCAAAACGACGCCGCGACGTAGATCGCCAGACCGGCGGCCAAAAAACCGCCTTCCACGTGTCCCACCACGCCTGACGCGATCGCGAGAACGCCGGCGACGGTGGCGGCCGCCAGGAACACGAGGTCGCGGCGCGGCGCCGGCGCGTCGATCGGAGACAGCAGCGCCGCGAGGCCCAAGATCAGCCAGATGTTGGCGATGTTCGACCCGACGACGTTGCCGATGGCGACGCCCGGTGAGTCAACCATCGCCGCCGTCACGCTGGTGAGCAGCTCGGGGGTCGACGTCCCGAAACCCACGAGCACGGCGCCGATGAGGAACGGCGACAGGCCGAACCGCCGCGCCACGCCCACCGAGCCGCGCACCAGCAATTCTCCCCCGCCGGCAAGCAGCGCCAAGCCGGCGACAATGGCGAGGCCCGTCATCACGACCTAGTTCTCCGTCAGAGCGCGGTAGAGATCCGTGCGCCGGTCGCGGAAAAAGCCCCAGGCGGCGCGGCGGCGTTCGACGGCGGCGCGGTCAAAGGTCGCCAGCGCGACGCCCTCGTCGCCGCGCCCGACTTCGGCGGCGACCGCGCCGGTCGGGTCGCAGATGAACGACGTGCCGTAAAACGCCTGACCATCCTCGACGCCGACCCGGTTGGCGGCGGCGACGGGCACGACGTTGGCGACCGCGTGGCCCTGCATGACGCGCCGCCAGGGGCCGCTCGTGTCTTCACCGGGCTGGTGCGGTTCGTCGCCGATGGCCGTCGGGTAGA
>JAJFFL010000130.1 GCA_021776705.1 Alphaproteobacteria bacterium | reverse complement strand
CGTGACGCCGCTGTCGCTCGGACTCGAGACCCTGGGCGGCGTCTTCACGCGGTTGATCGAGCGCAACACCACGATCCCGACCAAGAAGTCGCAGATCTTCTCCACCGCCGAAGACAACCAATCCGCGGTGACGATCCGGGTCTTCCAGGGCGAACGCGAAATGGCGGCCGCCACCAGGATTCTCGGCCAGTTCGACCTCGTCGGCATCCCGTCCGCGCCGCGCGGCATGCCGCAGATCGAGGTCACGTTCGACATCGACGCCAACGGCATCGTCAACGTTTCGGCCAAGGACAAGGCGACCGGCAAGGAGCAGCAGATCCGCATCCAGGCCTCCGGCGGCCTGTCGGACACCGACATCGACAAGATGGTCAAGGAAGCCGAGAGCCACGCCTCCGACGACAAGAAGCGCCGCGAGCTGGTGGAAGCCAAGAACCAGGCCGACTCTCTGGCGCATCAGGTCGAAAAACAGCTGCAGGAGTACGGCGACAAGCTCGCCGACCCCGACAAGAAGGCGATCGAGACCGCGCTTGAAGACATCAAGGGCGTCAAGGACAGCGAAGACCTGACGCAAATCCAGGAGAAGACTCAGGCTCTGGCCCAAGCCGCCATGAAGCTCGGCGAGGCGATCTACGCCAATCAGCCGGGCGCCGAAGGCGGCGGCGACAGCTCCGGCGGCGAGAGTTCCGGCGGCGACGCCGGCGCGGCGTCGGGCGACGACGTCGTCGACGCCGAATTCGAAGAAGTCGACGACGACAAGAAATCGGCGTGAACGAACGGGGCTTGAACCATGGCGCCCGCGTCCGCACCTAAGCTAGGCGACGGACGGGGCGTCGGTTCGAGGGCGGCCTGAGCATGGAAAAACGCGACTACTACGACGTTCTGGGGGTCGGCCGCGAGGCCGATGAAAAGGCGCTGAAGGCCGCCTACCGCCAGCTGGCGATGAAGTTCCATCCGGACCGCAACGCCGGCTGCGCCGACTCCGAATCGAAGTTCAAGGAAATCAACGAAGCCTACGCGATCCTGTCCGACGCGGAGAAGCGCGCCGCCTACGACCGATTCGGCCACGCCGGCGTCAACGGCGCCGGAGGCGGGCCGGGCGGCGGCGCCGGCTACGCCGACTTTGAAGACCTGGTGCGCAACGCCTTCGGCGGCTCCTTCGACGATCTGTTCGGCGACCTCTTCGGCCGCGCCGGCGGCATGCGCGGCCGCGGCCCGGCGCGCCGCGGCGCCGACTTGCGCCACGACCTCGAGATCAGCTTGGACGACGCGTTCAGCGGCAAGGCGGTGGACGTCAAGATCGCCTCCGCCGAGGCCTGCGACGCCTGCGACGGCTCCGGCGCCGAGCCGGGATCGAAAATCGAAACCTGCCCGACCTGCGGCGGCATGGGCCGCGTCCGCGCGACCCAGGGATTTTTCACGATGGAGCGCGCCTGCCACCGCTGCGGCGGCCAAGGCAAGTACGTCAAGGACCCGTGCCGCAAGTGCGACGGCGCCGGCCGGGTGCGCGTCGTGCGCAAGCTGCAGGTCAAGATTCCGGCCGGGGTCGAGGACGGCACCCGCATCCGGCTCGCCGGCGAAGGCGACGCCGGCCCGCACGGCGCGCCGCGCGGCGATCTCTACATTTTCGTCTCCGTGCGCCCGCACGACATCTTCGAGCGCGACGGTCCCAACCTCTATTGCCGCGCCCCGGTGGCGATGGTGACGGCGTCGCTCGGCGGCGAGATCGAAATTCCGACGATCGAGGGCGGCAAGGTCAAGGTGAAGGTGCCGGACGGCTCTCAGACCGGCCGCAAGGTGCGCCTCAAGGGCAAAGGCATGAGCCGGCTGCGGGCGCCGGAACGCGGCGACATGTACGTCGAGCTGTTCGTGGAGACGCCGACCAAGCTCAGCCCGCGCCAGCGCGAACTCTTGGAGGAGTTCTGCAAGGAGAGCGGCGACGACTGCAACCCGGAGTGCGACGGCTTCGTGAAGAAGGCGAAGCGATTCTGGGACGGCCTCGCCGGCGGCGACGACGCGCGGCCGAACTAGGCCCCGCCCCGGCGCGCGATGCGGAATTCGCCGTCTCGAATCGCGGCAGGGTCCTGTCAAACAAAGCGATTCCGCCGAATTCGCCGGTTCATCGTGAACGGCCAATTAAGCAATTTCTGATAGCCAACCTGCCGTGAAACCGTGGTTCGCCGGAAAAATTCGGGCGCGCGGAGCAGGACATGGCGATGATCGAGCGGAAGAAAAAGCGCGGCAAGGCCGGCAAGTCGCAGCAAGGCAGCTTGCGGCTCATTCGGATCAGCGGCTCGACAGAGCGGGTGCTCAATCTTCCGCTGGTCAAGGAACGCTGGGGCGAAGACCCGGACTATCTGGAACGGCCGCTGTTGAAGACGCGGCGGCTGAACGAAGCGATGATCCTGAAGCACACGCCGCGCGAGCACGAAAAAGCGACGCTCGAACTTGACGTGATTTCAGCGACCAAGATCGTCCTTCCGTTCTGCTCTGACGATCTGGATCTCGGCGGCCAAAGCGTCTTGTTCGAGCAGCCCGACGCCGAGGACATGCTGTGCGACGCGCTCGGACGCCGGGCGACGGACGAAGACTTGCGGCACGACTTCGGCGTGTTGCGGGTGATCGCCGAACTGCCGTCGCTTGACCCCTATCTGTTGAGCGAACGGCTGCGCCGCGACGGCTACAAGGTCTCCAACCGCTACTTCGACGTCAGCGAAGCGGACGCGCAAAAGATGCGCGAGCACGTCAACGGCCAGATCAAGAATCTGGTGATGCTGGCGTTTTCAAGCGGCAGCGGCGGCGAGGTCGCGGGGCTGGCGGAAAAGTTCACCAAGATCTTCCTGCAGAACGAAACGTCGGAAGAATTGAAGCCGCTGCGCCAAACCATGCGCATGTCGGAGGCCGAGTACGCGGAAGGCATGTTCGCCTGGAAGGGCTTTCTCTACTACCAGTGGAAGCTCGACGCCTTGCGGGAGGCCCTGAAACCGGTCGCGCGCGAAATTCTTTCGGTGCACATCAAGCAGGCCGCGCCCGACGAACTGCAGCATTTCCGCGCCGCCGGCGAACGGATCATCAAGAAGCTCGGCATCGGCGCCGCGAACGTGCAGCGGGCGCTGGCGCAGTACGACGAAGCCTACGACGCGCTCGTCGGCCGCGGCGAGCCCGGGGCCTTCCGCGACTTTCTCTTGGCCGCGCCGCAGATGTTCATGGAGACCGGCGTGCAGCTGGCGACCTTGAGCCACATCATCTCGTTCTGGCGCTTCCGCTTCCCCGCCGACCGCCCGAAGGCGATCAACTCCTGGGACGCCTACGACCTGTTCCAGGAATTCGAATCCAGCCTCAGCGGCGTCGAAGCCGATCCCGGACACGCCGCGGCGGCCTGATCGCCCACCCGGGCGCCGGCCGTCGCGCCGCGAGTCGCTACGCCGCTCACCCCGCCGTCACCACGCCCGCACCCGCTCGTCGGGCGCCAGGTAGAGCGCGTCGTCGGCCTCGACGCCGAACGCGTCGTACCAGGCGTCCATGTTGCGGATGACGCCGTTGACCCGCCACCGCATCGGGCTGTGCACGCCGGCGACGACGCGCTGGCGCATCGATTCGTCGGTGCGCATGTAGCGCCGCGCTTGGGCGCGCCCCAAAAACACCCGCTGGGCGCCGGTGAAGCCGTCGAGCACCGGCGGCTCTTCGCCGTTCAGCGACGTGACGTAGGCGTCGTAGGTCACCAGCATGCCGGCGAGATCGCCGAGGTTTTCGCCCAAGGTCTGGCGCCCGTTGACGAACAGGCCGGGCAGCGGCTCGTACTGCGAATACTGGTCGGCGAGCGCCGCGCCGGCGGCGTCGAACGCGGCGCGGTCGGCCTCCGTCCACCAGTTTTCGAGTTTTCCGTCGGCGGCGTATTTCGAGCCCTGGTCATCGAACCCGTGGCCGATTTCGTGCCCGACGATGGAGCCGATGGCGCCGTAGTTGATCGCCGGGTCGGCGTTCGGATCGAACAAAGGCGGCTGCAGATAGCCGGCCGGAATGAACGCCTCGTTGCGCGTCGCGCTGTAGAACGCGTTGATGATCTGCGGCCCGGTGAACCATTCCTCCTTGTCGACCGGTTTCGACAGCCGGTCGACGTCGAGGGCGTGCTCATAGGCGCGCGAGCGCAAGAGGTTGCCGACCAGGTCGTCGGGGCGGATCTCCAGCGCGGAATAGTCCTGCCACTTGCTCGGGTAGGCGATCTTGGCGTTCATCGCCGCGAGCTTCGACAGCGCCTTGGCCTTGGTGTCCTCCGACATCCAGTCGAGATCCTGGATGCGGCGCGCCAGGGCGGCGCGGATGTTTTCGAAGATGTCCGTCATCTCCGCCTTGGCGCTTTCCGGGAAATAGCGCTCGACGTAGACCCGCCCCATGGTCTGGTTGAGGACGTTGTTGAGGACTTCGATGCCGCGCTTGTCGCGCTCGCGCGGATCCTCCTGGCCGGACAGGGTGCGGCCGTAAAAATCGAATGATTCCGCGTACACCGCCGCCGGCAGATACCGCGACAGCGAATTGACGTGCTGGTAGACGAGATAGTCCTTCCAGGTCGCGACCGGGGTGTCGGCGAACAGCGCCGCCAGCTCCGGGAACGCGTCCTTTTCGCGAATCACGATCTCGTCGACGTCGAGGCCGGCGGCCGCGAGATGCGCGGTCCACGGGTACTGCGGCGCGAAGCCGCCGAGATCCGCGACCGACATCGGGTTGTACGTGCGGTCGGCGTCGCGGCGGTCGGCGAGCGGCCAGTGGCGCGTCGCGATTTTTGTCTCGAGATCGAGAAGCGCCTCGGCTTTCTCGTCGCCGCCCTCGATCTCAAGCAGGACGAACATCCGCGCCACGTGCTTGGTGAACGCCGCGCGCGCCTCCACGAACCGCTCGTCCTCGAGAAGGTAGTAGTCGCGGTTCGGCATCGACAGGCCGGTGTGGCCGGCGACGACGCCGTAGCTCTCGGGATTTTTCTGATCGATGCTGACGTTGGCGTAGAACGGGCCGCTGACGGAGACCTCCGGGTCGGCGAACAGGCGCGCGACGTCTTCGTGGGTTTCGGCCGCGGCGATGCGGTCCAGGATCTCCCGCACCGGCTCCAGGCCGCGGGCTTCGACGGCGGCTTCGTCCATGAAGCTGGCGTAGAGATCGCGGATCTTCTGGCGGTCGGAGCCGGGGGCGGCGTCCGACGCCGCGGCGTCGGCGACGATCTCGGCGAAGCGCACGTCGTTGCGGTCGCTCATTTCGATCGAAAAGCCGGTCCCGGAACGGTCGGACGAAATTTCAGCCGTCTGCAGCCACTTGCCGTTGGCGAATTCGAAGAAGTCGTCGCCGGGGTCGACGGACCAGTCGATGTATTCGAGCGGATAGCCCCACGGCTTGATCATCGGACCCGCCGCCGAGGCGTCGGCGGTTTCGACCGTCGGCGCGGCGGCGTCGGCGGCGGCTTGCGTCGTCGCGTCTTCGGCCGTGTCGCCGTCCGGCGCGCACGCCGCCGCCGCGAGCGCCATGACGGCGCCCGTCATCCACATGCGTTTCATCCGTCCCTCCCGAACCTCTGCGTCGCGGCAGTTTGGAGAGCCGCGGCGCGCAAGGCAAATGACCGGTCCGTGAGGCGTTGGGGACGCTTCAGAGGCGGCGCCGCCGGGGCGCGTGACGCCCGCGCCGGCTTTCGCTAGCGTGGCCCGACGCCGCTGACGCCGTGGAGCTGACCCTCATGCCGGACCGTCCCATCCGCATCGCCGTCGCGGGCCCCGCGGGCCGGCTCGGCTCCGCGATCCTGAGGGCCGCGTCGGGGCGCGACGTCGAACTCGTCGCCGGTCTCCTGCGTCCCGGATCCGAAGCCGTGGGCATGGATCTCGGCGCCTTCACCGGGTCCGGCGACAGCGGCGTCAAGGCGACCGACGATCTCGACGCGGCGGTCCAAAACGCCGACGTCCTGATCGACGTCTCCACCGCCGCCGCCGCCGCCGACCACGCCGCCAAGCTCGCCGAGCGCGGCGGCCCGGCCCTGATCGTCGGGGCCACCGGATTCGACGCCGAGGACGAGCGGGCGATCCGCGAGTCCGCCAGCGCGATCCCGATCCTCAAGGCGCAGAATTTCTCCCTCGGCGTCACCTTGCTCACCGCCTTCGTCGAACGCGCGTCCGAGATCCTCGGCGAGGAGTGGGACATCGAAATTCTGGAGATGCACCACCGCGCCAAGGCCGACGCGCCGTCCGGCACCGCGCGCATGCTCGGCGAGGCGGCGGCGCGCGGACGCGGCATCGAACTTGACGACAACGCCGAGACCGGCGCCGCGCGCGACGGCATGCCGGGCCCCCGCACCCGCGGCGACATCGGCTTCGCGGTGCTGCGCGGCGGCGGCGTGGTCGGCGACCACGAGGTGCATTTCGCGGCGCAGGAGGAGATGCTGACGCTCGCGCACCGCGCCTTCGACCGGGCGCTGTTCGCCAAGGGCGCCATCGTCGCCGCCCGCTGGATGCGCGGCCGCGCCCCCGGCCTGTACGGCATGCGCGACGTCGTCGGCCTCTGACTGGCCGGGCGCGCGCGCACGAAATCGGCCTTCCCTAACGTGTCCTTAAGGCGTCGGCGTCATGCTCTCCGGCCTGTCGCGCCATGGGGAAGCGGAGCGGGCCGTGGACCGGAAATCGTCGTCCGACGACTCGAAGCTGGAAAAGATCGCCGCCCATGTGCCGGGGGTGATCTATCAATTCATGCTGCGGCCGGACGGGTCGTCGTGCTTTCCCTACGCCAGCAAGGGGATCGCCGACGTCTACGGGGTCGCGCCGGACGACGTCGTCGATGACGCGACCTTGGTGTTCAACGTCCTGCACCCTGACGATTTCGACGCCGTTTCGCGATCGATCGCCACGTCGGCCGAGACGATGACGACCTGGAGCGCCGAGTACCGGGTCAATCATCCCGAGAAGGGCGTGATCTGGCTCTACGGCCATTCCGAACCGGAGCGGCTCGACGACGGCGCGATCCTTTGGCACGGCTACATCACCGACATCACCGAACAAAAGCGCATCGAGAGCGACCTTCGCGTCGGCCAGGCGCGGGTGCGCGCGATGCTCGAAGCCGAGCCGGAATGCGTGAAGACGGTGGGCCCCGACGGCCGCCTGATCGACATGAACGCCGCCGGCCTGGACAAGATCGAGGCCGACAGCCTCGACGACGTGCGCGGGCTAGACCTGCTCGACCTGATCGCGCCGCGGCACCACGACCTGTTCCGCGAGGGACTCGCCGCCGTGTTCCGCGGCGAGACCATGGTGCAGGAATTCGAGATCGTCGGCCTCAAGGGCGGCCGGTGTTGGATGCAGCAGTCGTCCGCGCCGCTGCACGACTCCGAGGATCCGTCCAAGGTCGCGGCGATGATCGCCGTGACCCGGGACATCACCGCGCAGAAAGCGGCCAAGCGCGAACTTGAAACCGCGAAGCTCGCGGCGGAGGCGGCGAAAGACGCGATGTCGCGTTTCGTCGCCAACGTCAGCCACGAAATCCGCACGCCGCTCAACAGCGTCATCGCCCTCGCCGCGGCGCTCGAGCGCGAAGGCCTGTCGGACCGGCACGCCGGCATGGTCCAGGTGATTCGCGAATCCGGCGATTCGCTGATGGCGCTGCTCAACGACGTGCTCGACCTGTCCAAGGTCGAAGCCGACCGCGTCGAGCTCGAGCACGCGCCCTTCTCCTTGTCCGACGTGTTGCGCAAGATCGAAGCGCTCTACGCGTTCCGAGCCCAAGAGGCGGGCATCGCGTTCACCGTCGGCTGCGCGGGCGACGAACCGTCCTGCGGGCGCCGGGTCGGCGACTCGGCGCGGCTGCAGCAGGTGCTGCACAACATCATCTCCAACGCGCTGAAATTCACGTCCGAAGGATCCGTCGACGTCACCTGCCGCGCGCCGGCGGACGACGAAATCGTCGAATTCCGCATCGCCGACACCGGCGTCGGCATCGCCGACGACCAACACGAGCGCATCTTCGAGCGCTTCCGCCAGGCCGACGAGTCGACGACGCGCACGCACGGCGGAACCGGCCTCGG
Organism: Alphaproteobacteria bacterium; assembly: GCA_021776705.1. Taxonomy (GTDB): domain Bacteria; phylum Pseudomonadota; class Alphaproteobacteria; order Caulobacterales; family Maricaulaceae; genus JAJFFL01. The sequence continues at coordinate 9,557 of JAJFFL010000130.1, read as the reverse complement.
TCTGGCGATCTCCAAGGCGCTCGTCGAACGCATGGGCGGCGCGATTGACGTCGACAGCCGTCTCGGCGAAGGCTCGACGTTCACGGTGCGCGTGCCGCTGCCGACCGCCGCCGTCGACGAGGTCACGGCCGCGGCCGCGCCGCCGACCGCGCCGCAGGGCCTCGCCGGCCTCAAGATTCTCGCCGCCGACGATCACCCCGCCAATCGTCTGGTGCTTGAAACCCTGCTGCTTCCGGCCGGCGCCGACGTGACCTTCACCGAAGACGGCGACGAAGCGGTCGCCGCCTATGCCCCGGGCCGCTTCGACGTCGTGATCCTCGACATTCAAATGCCGGTCCTCGACGGCTTCGGCGCCCTCGCCCGGATCCGCGCCCTCGACCGCGCCGCGGGCGCGCCGCGCACCCCGGTCCTCGCGGTCACCGCCGGCGTCATGGCGGACGACCTCGCGACCTACCGCGCCCGCGGCTTCGACGGCCTGGTCACGAAACCGGTCTCGGCCGCGGCCCTCCACGGCGAGATCGTGCGGGTTGTCGACGCCGGTCGCGACGCGGCGCGCAAAGCGGGCTGACCGCCTACCAGCTCCCCGTGTTCTCCATCGACGCCCACGGCTCCGCCGGCGCTTTCGGCTCGCCGTCCTGGAGAAGTTCGATCGAAATCCCGTCCGGCGAGCGCACGAAGGCCATGCGGCCGTCGCGCGGCGGGCGGTTGATGGTCACGCCGATGTCCCGCAGCCGGGCGCAGGTTTCGTAGATGTCCTTCACCCGGTAGGCGAGATGGCCGAAGTTGCGGCCGCCTTTGTAGTCCTCCGGATCCCAGTTCCAGGTCAGCTCGATCATCGGCAGGCCGGCCGGCAGGCGCCCTTCGCCGTCCCAGTCGGCGCGCGTCACGTCGTCGGGCGCGGCGAGGAAGATCAAGGTGAAGCGCCCGGCGTCGTTGTCGACCCGGCGCACCTCTTTCAAGCCGAGGCCGTCGCCGTAGAACTTCAGCGCCGCGTCGACGTCGGCGACCCGCACCATCGCGTGCAGAAATTCCATGGCGGCTCCGTGCGTCGGGTCACTCGCCGGCGTCGAACCGGGCGAGCTTAATTTCGGCGTCGAGCGAGCGCGGCCGGCCGCGGTGGTAGACGACCGCGAAGATCCAGGCGATCAGCGCCCAGACGCCGACCATGGCGAAGAACAGAAAGAACATCCACACCAGCGTGCCCTCGCGGTAGGCCGGGTCCTGGCCGTAACGCATCCAGGCTTCGCGCCAGCCGGTGTTGAGCAGCGCCAGGGCGAACGGCGTCACCGCGGCGGCGACGGCGACAGCGGCGAAGCCGAGCAGCGCCCCGCGGGCGCCGTGGACCTTACGGAACACGCGTTTGAACCGTTCTTCGCCGAGGTCGGCGTAGTCCGCCCGGCGCGCGCGCCACACCTCGTCGGCGTCGGCGCGGACCTCCCGCAGACGCAACAGCAGCGCCGCGAATCGGATCGCCAGCACGAGGCCGAACAGGGCCAAAATCGCTTCGGTCAGATTCATGCGGCTCCGCGCGCGGCGACCAGCTCCTGTTCGAATGTAAGCATCGCGCGCTTGCGGTCCACACCCCAATGGTAGCCGGTCAGGCGGCCGTCGCGAGCCAGCACCCGGTGGCACGGGATCAGCCAGGAGACCGGGTTTCGGCCGACCGCCGCCCCGACCGCCCGGCTCGCCTTCGGATCGTTCATGGTTTCGGCGACGGCGCCGTAGGTCGAAGTCTCGCCCGGCGGAATGGCGATCAGGGCCTTCCACACTTGGCGCTGCCACGGCGTGCCGTAGAGCGCCAGCGGCAACGGGCCGCCGTGAACGAAGATGCGCTCGGCCCAGGCGCGAGCCTCCGCGTCGTCGCGCGCATAGGCCGCGGCCGGGTAGCGCGCCCGCAGATCGGCGAACGCCGCGTCGCGGTCGCCGCCGTCGACGAAGCCGAGGGCCGACAGGCCGCGCGGCGCGACGAGAAACAAGCCCTCCCCGAACGGCGTCGGCGCCGCGCCCCAGGTGAAGGTCAGGCCGTCGCCCTTGCGCTTGGCGTCGCCGGGCGTCGTCGACTCGTGGGCGATGAACAGGTCGTGCAGCCGGCCGGGTGCGGAAAGACCGGCGTCGAGCGCCGCGTCGAGCACGCTCGCGCCGGCGTCCAGAGCCTCGCGCGCGTCGGCGTGGGCCAGAGCGTCGACGTAGCGTTTCGGGGTGACGCCGGCCCAGCGCGAAAACACCCGGTGAAAGTGGTGCGGCGACAAGCCGACGTGTTCGGCGGCCTCGGCGTAGTTCGGCCGGTCGCGCCATCGGTCGCCAAGATACTTGAGGGCGTCGCCGACCCGTTCGTAGTCGCGCATCGCCTGCTCGAGGGGATCTTTGTCGAGGATCTGGTTCATGGCGCGATCCTGACGCCTAGGCCTCGGACGCGCCACCCGATCCTTGCGGCGCGAAGCGCTCGTCGCGCGCCCGGGCCAAGGCGTCCTTCAGGGCGGCGGCGAAGTCGCCGCGCTCTTCCGGGGCCAGGAACGAGCCCAGAATCAAGGTCCGGCCGCGTTCCGACACCCGCACCTGGCTTTCGTGCCGCACCGGGTCGTCGATGTGCACCCGCGCGAACGCCGACGACACCGTCCAACGGCGCACCGCGCCGGACGGCGACCGGCGCGCCACGGCGACATGGTCGGCGGTGACGCGGACGAATTCGCACAGCCGCCCCTGGCGGTAGGACAGGCGGAACGCCAACCAGACGGCGAGCACGTCGAGCCCGAAAAACCCGAACACCGGCCACGCCCCCATGCGCACGAACGCGATCCCGGCGGTGAAGCTCATCGCCGCCAGCGCCGCCATCAAGGCGCAGAAGCCGACGTTCGGCAGCGATCGGTTGGGCTTTAGGACAGCGTCGAGATAGGCGCGCCCGCCGGATTCCGGCGCCGGGCCCGTGTCGGGCGGCATGGTTTCGTAGGTCGCGGCCATGGCGAACATCAATATAGGCGACGCGGCGGATGCGGCCACGCTTGGCCGGCGCCGCGAACGCGGCTAGGTCAGATTGATGCCGTCCGCCGCGACGATCCGCAAGAAGCCCGCCAAGCGCCGCCCGCCCGGCCTGCCGAAAGCGGATGCGGAGCGCCTGTTCGCCTGGCTCGCCAAGGCGCGGCCGGATCCCAAGACCGAACTCGACTACACCAACCCGTTCACGCTCGTCGTCGCCGTCGCCTTGTCGGCGCAAGCGACCGACGTCGGCGTCAACCGGGCGACGAAGGACTTGTTCTCGATCGCCGACACGCCGGAGAAAATGCTCGCCCTCGGCGAGGACGCGGTGCGCGACCGCATCAAGACCATCGGCCTGTTCCGCAACAAGGCGAAGAACGTCATCGCCATGTCGCGAAAACTGATCGCCGACCACGGCGGCGAGGTGCCGAGGACGCGCGAGGAATTGACCGCCTTGCCCGGCGTCGGCCGCAAGACCGCCAACGTGGTGCTCAACGAAGCTTTCGGCGAACCCGCCATCGCTGTCGACACCCACATCTTCCGAGTCGCCAATCGGACCCGGCTCGCGCCGGGAAAGACGCCGGAGGAAGTTGAGGACCGTCTCGAGAAAATCACCCCCGCGGCCTTCAAAAAAGGCGCGCATCACTGGCTAATTCTGCACGGACGCTACGTGTGCAAGGCGCGCAAGCCGGAATGCTGGCGTTGCGTGATCGCGGACATTTGCCGGTTCAAGGAGAAAACCCCGGCTCCCAACGCATGAGGCCCTCGCCCGATGACGATCTATGACGTGATGCTCGACGCCGCCCCCAACGACGTGCGCCTGTTGCGCGTCCTGGCGGAATGCTTTGAACAGGAGGCCGACTCCGCGGCCATCCTCAACAAGTCGATCGAAGCGCCCGGCGGCAATCCGGTCTCCATGATCACCGTCGACCGCTGGACTCTGACCGGCGACTTCCAGCTCTACGCCTCGATCGCGACGCCGATCTCGGCCGACATCGCCAAGATCGCCGCCTACCTCGCCAAGACGTTCGACTGCCGGGTGATGTTCGCCGACGAAAGCGACGACCCGATGGGCTTCCTCGTCGTCGAGCCCTCCGGCGACACCCGCCAGGTCGTCATCGACGACACCGAGGACGCGCAGGAAATCAAGATCGCGGACGGGGTCGGGGCGTAGTCGATCCTTGTGATTTTCCACCCCTTTTGCTTCGTGCGCGCCACGACGGCGGGCCTGGCGATAAGAATGACAAATCTCCCAGAGCCATGAGCGGCTCATCGCCAATGAAATCATCGCCCAAGAGGCTCAAGGAGCTGATTTTCAGAACCGCAGAAGCGCGAGCGCCCTGAGTGTGAAGGCGCCTTGGCGGAAGTAGCCCGCCAAGGCGCTATTTCGGCGGCTTATTAGGCGATCACGCGCCTTCGCCGAACATCAGGAATATGAATTCAACGTTTGCGTCGCCGCCGTTCCACCCCTTCGCGGGAACATTGGGCGGCACGAACACCGTTTGCCCTTTCGTCAGCGTGAACGGATTTCCGTCGACGTGACCGTTCATGGTTCCGTCGGTCACAATGAGAAGACGGGGGAACGGAACGGCGATCGTGGGAGCTTGATCTTCGCCGATCCCGGGCGGGATCAAGTACCACGCGCTTCGAAAGTCATCGTAGTAGTAGAGCGCGACGACCGGGGCGCCGTGCACGATGCGGGTCTTGTCAGCGGCGAACGTTACGATTTCCGGTGCGCCGCGTGTCCAGAAATGAAAGATCAGCGGCCGGACGCGTTCATCGTAGTCCGCACTCTTTTCGAATCCTTCCATGAACAACACGTCGAGCGGTGTCAGCTGATCCGACGATTCTGCGCCCATGGCCGTTAGCGGTGAGAGTTCGCCGCGGTCGATCATAGAAAGCGTTTCTGCGTTGGTCTTGAAGTAGAAAGTTGGCGTTTCAGGGAAGCCGGCGCGAAGAACGACGTCCCGGATTCCCTCGTCCGAAACTTGCGCTGCGACATGCCATCGTCCGTCGCCGACTTCGATTCCGAAGACCTCAGATTGCGCCATCGGATCATCTGCATAGTCCGACGCGAACCGCTGAAGGATCGTTTCGGTGTCGTCCTCAGCAAATGCAGGAAAGGCGACACAGAGCGATAAGGCGCAAGCGGATGCAAAGCCGGTCATGGAGGATATACTCGTCATGTTGGTCTCCAACGTGTGGTTCTTCGACGCGCGATACATCTCGCTGCCGACGGATCAGCCACAACGACGCATGAATGAGCGGTTGGAAAAAATGAACGAACGGAACGAAAAAGCCGCTCGTGTCGCACGAACGGCAGGCCCCTCTTTTCTGACGAATCTTTGGGGTGGGTGGCTGGCGATCGGTCTGGCGGCGGGTGTCCTGTTTTCGGTGATCGGCCCCACACAGAGTTATGACTATCCGATTTGGTTTCGCCTGGCGTTTTGGCTCCCGCTCTGCGTCATCGCCAGCCAAATCGGAGCCGTCATTGAAAAGCTCGCGAGAGGGCGCTCCTGGTCGCGATCCACCCCTGTGCTGTGGTTCGTCCTGACCGCGGCGCTTGCCGCGGCGATGACGCCGATCGTGTATGCTGCAAATTCCATTGATGGCTGGGAACCACTCGGCTCTTTGTTGCCCTATGCCGGCAATTCAATCGTTTTCAGCGCGACGTTCGCCGCCGTTCGATTGCTGTCCAAGACTCTGTTGAAAAACCAAGATCTCGCGGCTCGCGACTCGAATGGCGCGGCAAGATCCGGCCAGCCGGACTTCTTTGCTCTTCTGCCTCCAAGTTTGCAGGGGTCAAAACTCAAAGCCCTAAGCGCGGAGGGCCACTACGTTCGAGTTTGGACCGAAGCGGGAAGCGAACTGCTGCTTTTGCGCTTCAAAGACGCCGTTCGGCAGCTTGACAGGAAAGAAGGGACCCAGGTGCATCGATCCTGGTGGGTTCGAAAGAACAGCATCAACAGCGTCCATCGCCGCGACGGTCGCATCTTTTTGAATGTCGACGGCGTCGCTCAAGTGCCCGTCAGCCGGCGCAAGGCGACGTCCTTGCGAGAGGCGGGTTGGTTCTGACGCTGCCTTGCGTCGCGGCGGGGCTGCCGAAGATCAAGACTCAGACTCCGCCAAGACGTTCGACTGCCGGGTGATGTTCGCCGACGAGAGCGACGACCCGATGGGCTTCCTCGTCGTCGAACCCTCCGGCGACACCCGCCAGGTCGTCATCGACGACACCGAGGACGCGCAAGAAATCAAGATCGCGGACGGGGTCGGGGCGTAGAGAGCGCTTTTTTCCAAGAACCGGAAACGCGGCGCCCGCCGCCTCACGGGGGAGAGGCGGCGGCGTGTTGCGGTTGGTTTGGTCGGGCTTCTAGCCTGGCTCGACGCTCGATCAACACCAGAACGCTCGTGTCCCCTCTCCCCCTCGGGGGAGAGGATAAAGGTGAGGGGGCGGCGGGGGCGGCGAAGGCGAGGCGGGAGCCGTTAGCTCAAGTACCGGTCCAGCGCCGCGGCGAAATGGTGGCCGCACATCGGGCCCTGTTCCGGGTAATGGTAGGGCTCGATGAGCTCCAGCTCGATCACCGCCGGCTCGCCGTCCAAGCCCGTCACCACGTCGACGCGGGCGTAGAGCAGCCGTTCGCCGACCGCCTCCAAGGCCGTCGTGGCGGCGGCGATTTCATCCGGCTGCGGCTGATAGGCCTCCTCGCGCGCGCCGTAGAGCGACTGGACGCGGAAGTCGCCGCTCTTGGGAACCTTGCGCACGGCGTGGCTGAAGACGCCGTCGTAGAACAACAGCGAGATTTCACCGCGCGATTCGATCGACGGCAGATAGGGCTGGATCAGGCAGCCCGCCTGAGGCAACCGCTCGGCGGGCGGCAGCGCCTCGCCGCGGCGGATCTGCGCCAGCCGCCAGGCGCCGCCGCCGACCCGCGGCTTGATCACCACGCGGTCGGTTTCAAACGCGTCGAACGCGTCCGCCACCGCCGCCTCGGTCGCCGCGTCGGCCCAGATGGTCGGGATCACGGCGGCGCCGTCGCGTTCCAGATCGGCGAGGTAGGACTTGTCGAGATTCCACGCCAGGACCCGCGCCGGGTTGAACAGCGGCCCGCGCTCGGCGAGAGCGTTCATGGCCGCGAGGAAAGCCTCGGAGTCGTCGAAATAGTCCCACGTCGGCCCGACCACGGCGGCGGCGTACGCCGCCCAGTACGCCGTCGGGTCGTTCCAGATCACCGGCTCGAGGCTCATCCGCCGCGCCGAACAGGCCGGCGCCAGCGCGTCGAGTTCGAGGCCGAGTTCGAACACGTCGTCGCGGGCGCCCGGCGCGCCGGCCACCATGTTGGAGGAGATGAGGAAGGCGATCCGGCGCATGGCCGCGTCACCTAGCCCGGGCCGCGGGGGCCGGCAAGCCTTGCGCGAAGCAGCGCGGCGCGGCACACCCTGCGCCGTCCTTTTCGCTTTCCGCCGACGGAGCTCCCATGTCCGACGCCCGCTACGACGTCCTCGGCGTCGGCAACGCCATCGTCGACGTCATCGCCCGCGTCGACGCCGGCTTCCTCGACGCCCACGGCGCGCCGCGCCAAGGCATGACCCTGATCGACGAGGCGCGCGCCGAAGAACTTTACGCCGCCATGCCGCCCGGCGTGGAGACGTCCGGCGGGTCGGCCGCCAACACGGTCGCCGGCGTCGCCAGCTTCGGCGGCCGCACCGCCTATCTCGGCAAGGTCGCCGACGACCCGCTCGGCGCGGTGTTCGCGCACGACCTCAAGTCGATCGGCGTCGACTTCGCCGCCGCGCCGCTTTCGGGCGGCCCGGCGACCGCCCGTTCCCTGATCCTGGTGACGCCGGACGCCGAGCGCTACATGAACACCTTCCTCGGCGCCTCGACTATGTTCGACGAAGCCGACATCGACGCCGACAAGGTCGCGGCGGCGGCGGTGGTCTACCTTGAGGGCTATCTCTTCGACCGCGAAGAGGCGAAACGCGCCTACGTCCGCGCCGCCGAAATCGCCAAGGCGAGCGGCCGCCGGACGGCCCTCACCTTGTCCGACGCGTTCTGCGTCGACCGCCACCGCGACTCGTTCCGGCATCTCGTCAACCACCACACCGACATCCTGTTCGCCAACGAGTCCGAACTGTTGTCGCTGTACGAGTCGAACGACTTCGACGCCGCGCTGCAGGCCGCCCGGGCCGACAGCGTGCTCGCCTTCGTCACCCGGTCGGCCAAGGGCTCGGTGATCGTGGCGGGCGAGGAGGTCCACATCGTCGACGCGGTCCCGCCGACGCCGGAGCTTGTCGACACCACCGGCGCCGGCGACCAGTACGCGGCCGGCGTCCTGTTCGGCCTCGCCCAGGGCCTGCCGCTGGTCGAATGCGGCCGCCTCGGTTCGCTCGCCGCGTCCGAGGTCATCGCCCACGTCGGCCCGCGGCCGGCGACCAGCCTGCGGCGGCTGGCGGAGACGGCGGGGCTGCTGGAGGCGGTCTAGGGACGGGTGCGGGGCCGAAAAACCGGCCCTTTCGACACGTCTGTCGCCGGCGCGCTGATTTCGCGCCCCGCCGCCGGTACGCGCTCGACCGCCGATTCTCTTGCGCCGTAAGGGAAAACCTGGCGCGTTCAGGGTCCTTGCCGAGGCCTTAACCGTCGCCGCTTTAACGCGAGCGAAAGCCCCAGATGCTATGCCAACGCCTCGGGTGAACGTGTACCGCGAGAACGCGGACGCAAACGGGTGTCTCTCATGAGCGCGAAGAAAGTGCGCTTCTCGATCGCCGCCAAGGCGATGCTGTTCGTGACGCTGATGTTTTCCATCAGCGCGGCGGTGATCATTTCCCTCAACGTCCGCGCCGAACGCCAAACCGACATCGACGAGCTCTACGAGCGCGCCCGCCACCTCGGCCGTTCCTCCGCCGCCCTGGTCCAGGAAGACCTGGTGTCCGACTCCAAGTCGCGCCTCGACCCGGTGTTCGAGCAGATCGCCAGCCAGCCGGACGTCGCGCGCGTTTTCGCCATCGGCCTCAACGGCCTGATGATCGCCGACGGCGAACCGGGACGGTCCCAGGGCATGATGTCGACCGTCGACCGGCTCGCGGCGCGCGCCTGGGAGCGCGGGGCCGAAGTCTGGGAGCGCACCGACGACCACGTTTCGTTCGCGATGCCGATCTTCAAGAAAGGCCGCACCCTGGCGATTCTGCGCCTCGACATGTCGCTCGACAGCCTCGACGCCCGCGCCGACCGAATTTTGATGCGCAATCTGCTTTTGTATCTCGTCGGCCTCGGCATCGCCTTGCCCGCGACCGCGCTCGCTCTGTCGCGCGCGATGCGGCCGGTGACCCGCCTGACCCAAGCCGCCGAAGCCATGGCGGCGCGCAATTTCGACACCCGGCTGGACATCCGGACCCACGACGAACTCGAAGTCCTCGGCGAAGCCTTCAACGAGATGGCGCGCCAGCTCAAGTCGTCGATGGACCGCGTCCGCTGGTTGGCGTTCATGGACGACCTGTCGCGGCTGCCGAACAAGACCGGTTTTCGCGAACGCCTCAACCCGGCGGTGAAAAGCGCCAAGACCCCGGGCGCGCTGCTGATCGTCGAC